>DATAQT010000327.1:0-3912 GCA_036264535.1 Paraburkholderia sp.
GCGGCCGCGCATTGCGCGCCCTACACGCTGCTCGCCGTCGCGCCCGGCCTGTACGACCTTTATCGACGCGACGAGCGCCCCGGCTTCGGCCGATGCGTCGCGCCCCAACTGACGATCGACGGGGCCGCCGCGCTGCTCGCGCGCCTCGCCCGGAGTACCCCACATGCTTGATTACATTCGCGACGGTCAGGAGATCTATCGCCAATCGTTCGCGACGATCCGCGCGGAGGCCGACCTCGCGCGCATCCCCGCCGACCTCGAAAAACTCGCGGTGCGCGTGATCCACGCGTGCGGCATGGTCGACGTGATCGACGACCTCGCGTTTTCCGACGGCGCCGGCAATGCGGGCCGCAGCGCGCTCGCACAAGGCGCGCCGATCCTGTGCGACGCGGGCATGGTCGCGCAAGGCATCACGCGCGCGCGGCTGCCCGCGAATAACGAAGTGATCTGCACGCTCACGCATGGCGACGTGCCCGCGCTCGCGCGCGAGATCGGCAACACGCGTTCGGCCGCCGCGCTCGAATTGTGGCGTCCGCACCTGGCGGGCAGCGTCGTCGTGATCGGCAATGCGCCGACCGCGCTGTTCCATCTGCTCGACCTGCTCGACGCCGGTGCGCCGAAGCCCGCGCTGATTCTCGGTTTTCCGGTCGGCTTCGTCGGCGCGGCGGAATCGAAAGCGGCACTCGCGCAAGACAGCCGCGGCGTGCCCTACGTGGTCGTGCACGGACGGCGCGGCGGCAGCGCGATGGCCGCCGCCGCGGTCAACGCGCTCGCGACGGAGATCGAATGATGACGAGTCAAACGACGACCCGCGGACGGCTGTACGGCATCGGCGTCGGCCCCGGCGACCCGGAACTGATCACCGTGAAGGCGCTGCGTCTGCTGAAAGCGGCGCCGGTGGTCGCGTACTTCGTCGCGAAGGGCAAGAAAGGCAACGCGTTCGGCATCATCGAGGCGCATCTGCACGACGCGCAACAGCATCTGCCGCTCGTCTATCCGGTGACGACCGAAGCGCTCGAACCGCCGTTGTCGTACGAAGCGATCATCGCGGACTTCTACGACACCGCCGCCGAAATCGTCGCGGGCCATCTCGACGCGGGCCGCGACGTCGCGGTGATCTGCGAAGGCGATCCGTTCTTCTACGGCTCGTACATGTATCTGCACGACCGGCTCGCGGCGCGCTACGACAGTGAAGTCGTGCCCGGCGTGTGCTCGATGCTCGGCGGCGCGGCCGTGCTCGGCGCGCCGCTCGTGTATCGCAACCAGAGCTTGTCGGTGCTCTCGGGCGTGCTGCCCGAGGACGAATTGCGCCGCCGTCTCGCCGATGCGGACGCCGCGGTCATCATGAAGCTGGGCCGCAATTTCGACAAGGTGCGGCGTGTGCTCGACGAACTCGGGCTCGCGCAGCGCGCGCTATACGTCGAACGCGCGACGATGCGCAGTCAGCGCATCGTGCCGCTCGCCGAAGTCGATCCGATGGTGTCGCCGTATTTTTCGCTGCTGGTCGTGCCGGGGCAAAAATGGCAAGGATGAACGCGCCCGCCATCGTGATTCTCGGCGCGGGTGCGCTCGCGACCGCGCGCCGCATTCAGGCGCTGTATGTCGAGCGTGGCACGCATGCCGCGCCTGGCGTTGCCACGGACTGCGAGGTGCATGCGTTGCAAGGCCGCGTCGAGGCCGATGTTCCGTACACCGAGCTCGGCGCGCATCTGCGCGAGCTGTATGCGCGCGGCACGCCGATCGTCGCGTTGTGCGCGGCCGGCATCGTGATCCGCTGCCTCGCGCCGCTGCTATCGAACAAAGGCGCCGAGCCGCCCGTGCTCGCGGTCGCCGAGGATGGCAGCGCGGTCGTGCCGCTGCTCGGCGGCCTCGCGGGCGTGAACGTGATGGCGCGCGACATCGCGGCCACGTTGGCCGTCGAGCCCGCCATCACGACGAGCGGCGAGCTGCGCTTCGGCACCTGCGTGCTCAATCCGCCCGACGGCTACGCGCTCGCCGACCTGGGCCAGGGCAAGCGTTTCGTGTCGGATCTGCTCGCGGGTGAAAGTACGCGCATCGAAGGCGACGCGCCGTGGCTCGACGACGCGCAACTGCCGCGCTCGGAGTCGGCGCGTCTTGCGATTCGCGTGACGCCGAGTGTTTGGGACGGGCGTGAAGATGAACTCGTGATTCATCCGCGCAGTGTGGTGGCGGCGGTGATCAACGACGGTGCATATGTGAAAGCCGGGACCGATGCGGCCGACGCGATCGTCGCACGCGTGCGCGCGGCACTGAACGCGCACGGTTTCGCACCGCTTTCGCTCGCGGCCTTGCTCGCGCCATCGGCAACCATGGCCGACCCGTCGCTCGCGCAAGCGGCAACCCTACTCGACGTACCGCTACGCTTCGCCGATGCCAGCGCCGATAGTGGCGAATCGAGCGCTGCTGCGCTGCTGCACACCGCGCTGCGCATCCCCCACGAAACGCTGCACGAGATCGCCCACGACAGCGCCCATGACGACGCCCGCGTCACGCTCGCCCTCTGCCCGCTCGCCGTCGATCCCGCGACGATCGGCCGTGCGCGCGGCCGTCTGACCGTGATCGGCCTCGGCCCCGGCCGCGCCGAGTTGATGGTCCCGGCCGCGCGCACCGCGTTGAACGAAGCGACCGACATCCTCGGCTACGACACCTACGTGAAAATGGCCGGCCCGTTGCGCCCCGATCAACGCGTGCACGGCACCGACAATCGCGAGGAAATGCAGCGCGCGCGGCACGCGTTCGAGCTCGCGAGCGAAGGCCGCCCGGTCGTGATGGTCTCGTCGGGCGACCCCGGCGTGTTCGCGATGGCGGCGGCCGTACTCGAAGCGCTCGACACGTCGCGCAACGACGCATGGGCCGCCGTCGAACTTTCGATCGTGCCGGGCGTATCGGCCGCGCTCGCGACCGCCGCGCAGGCCGGCGCGCCGCTCGGCCACGACTTCTGCATGCTGTCGCTGTCGGACAACCTGAAGCCGTGGACGATCATCGAAACCCGCCTGCGTCATGCGGCGCAGGCCGACCTCGTGATGGCGTTCTACAACCCGATTTCGCGCGCGCGTCCGTGGCAACTCGACAAGGCGCTCGACATCGTGCGCGAGTATCGCGCGTCATCGACCCTGGTGGTGCTGGGGCGCGATATCGGCCGGCCCGGCGGCACGTTGCGCACGCTGACCTTGGGCGAGCTTCGCTCGGCCGACGTGGATATGCGCACGATGGTGATCGTCGGCTCGTCGCTGACGAGAAGCTTCGCTTGCGGCGATCACGGCGCGCAGTGGGTCTACACGCCGCGCTGGTACGAGTGAAGCGGGCCACACCAGCCCGCCCCGCTCACGCCACCTTCAGATCCTCCACCGCCCGCTGCCTGACGCCGAGGTCGTCCCACAACTCCGGATGACACGTGAACACGAGAATCTGATGCCGCGTCGCCGCGTCGATCAAGGCGCGCTTCAGCGCGTCGCGGCGCGCGGCATCGGTGTGTACCGCGGCATCGTCGAGCATCAGCAAAGTCGGCCGGCCTGAGGCCTGCAACAGGTCGGCGTACGCGAGCCGCGTCAGGATGCCGAGTTGCTCGCGCGTGCCGAAGCTGAGCGCGTCGAGCAGTTCCGCGCGGCCGTCGCGATCGAGCATCGCCGGAATCAGATCGTCGCCGAGCGCAAGGCTCGATTGCGGAAAGATCCGCTTCAGGTAGTAACCGAGCCGCTCGGTCAACGGCGCGCGCAGTTGCGCGAGCGCGGCGTCGCGTTCGTCGACCAGCACTTCGTCGAGCAGACTCAGCGCGCTCGCGCGCAAGCTCAGTTCGTCCTTGCGGCGTGTGGCCTGCTCGACCTGCGCTTCGAGCGCGGCAAGCCGTTCGCCCAGGCCCGATGCGCCCATCGTTTCGAGCTGGCTACGCAG
>DATAQT010000363.1:0-8056 GCA_036264535.1 Paraburkholderia sp.
GCAGATCGGCAGCGCGGACGAGTTGTACGAGCGGCCCGCGAACCCGTTCGTCGCGAACTTCCTGGGGCGCATGAATTTTCTCGCGGGCCACGTCGACAACGGCCAGTTCATTACGGCGCATGGTGAAAAGATCGCCGTCAACGCCGCCGCGCCCAATGCCAACACGCTCGGCATCCGTCCCGAGCGCCTGCGTCTCGCCGCGGCGCCCGGGCACAGCGAAGTTTCGATTCCGGTCCGGCTCGCCGACCGGATCTATCTCGGCGCGACCGTCGAATTGCGTCTCACGAGCGAGCGCGGTCAGAGCCTCGTCGCGCTCGTGCCGAACACGGCGCACGCGGGGGCCGGCGCCTGGTCGCCGGGCGACACGCTGCACGCGTGCTTCAGAACCGAAGATTGCCTGCTTTTTTCCGCCTGAAGGACCATAAAATGAGCTATCCCATCACGCGCCGCACGTTTCTGAAAGCTGCTTCCGGTCTGCTCGTCGCTCCGTCGCTCGGTTTCGATCCGCGCATGGCGCTGGCGGCCGACGCTTGTCCCAGCGTCGTCGTCGGCACGTGGGGCGGCGACTATTTGAACCTGCTCGAACAGAACATCGGCAAGCCGATCATCGAGGCCGAGGGCGGTCGCGTCACTTACGACTCGGCGGATCAGATCGGCCGCATGACGAAGCTGCGCGCGGAGAAAATGTCGCGTCACGGTTCGCTCGACGTCGCCTGTCTCGCCGACATCGACATGTTCGACGTCAACCGTTCGGGCGTGCTCGAACCGCTCGACACGAAGCTGGTCCCGAACTCGGCGCGCACGATCGAAGCGCTGCGTCGTCCGTATTCGATTCCGCACATCTTCAGTGCGATGGTGATCGTCTACAACCCGGAGAAGTTCCAGGCGAAGCCCGACTCGCTCGCGGTCGCGCTCGATCCGAAACTGAAGGGACGGGTGGGCTTTTCCGACATTCTGTACAACTTCAACGTGCTGCAATCGTCGCTTGCGGCCGGCCAGCACAACGGCGACACGGCGGGCGGCATCCAGTTTTTGCGCGAGGTGCGCAAGCAGCAGCCGAAGGTGTATCCATCCAACGAAGCGGTCGCGGCGGCGTTGAAGAGCGGCGAGATCTGGATGACGTGCATGTGGAAAGCCCGCGCGCTGCAGTGGAAGAAGGGTGGCGTGCCGGTCGACTACGCGTTCCCCAAGGAGGGCGGCGTGCCGGTCACGTTCGAGGCGGCCGTGGCGAAGAACGCGCCATCGCGTGCGTGCGGTTTCAACTATCTGAACGCAATGCTCGATCCGCGCTCGCAGGTAGGCTTCGCCGAAACGATGGGCTATGCGCCGACCGTCACCGATGCGTCCTTGCCGCCGACGTTGCAACAGAGCGTCGGCTTCACGAATGCCGAACTCGATCGCCTCGTGAAAGTCGACTACGCGCGTTTCACCGCGGAAAAACCGGCGCTGCTCGACTTCTGGAACAAGGAATTCAAGCCGGGGCTTTGAACCATGACGACGAGCGCACTGAACGCCGCGCCGCGGCGCCGCGACTTCGCTGGGGGCCTGCTCGCTTCGCCCGCCATATTGGTCGTGCTATTCGTGATCGTGCTGCCGGGCGTGCAACTGGTGCGCTACAGCTTCAATCATTTCGACTCGGTCCAGATGATGCAGGCGGCGTTCACGGTCGAGAACTACGTCCAGTTTCTGACCGATCCGTACTATCACGCGGTGCTGTGGACCACGATCAAGGTGGCCGCGCTGTGCACCGCGCTGTCGCTCGTGCTCGGCTTTCCGGTCGCTTATGTCCTTGCTAAAACGCAGAGCCGCTTCAAGAGCCAACTGGTGATGTTGCTGGTGTTTCCGCTACTGGTCGGTAACGTCGTGCGCGCGGCCGGATGGATGGTCATGCTCGGCAACGCGGGCTTCGTCAATGCGACGCTGATGGCGCTCGGCGTAGTCGATCAGCCGGTGCGGTTGCTGTATACGCCGTTCGCCGTCGTGGCGGGCACCACGGCCGTGGTGCTGCCGTACATGATCCTGACTTTGCAGAGCGTGCTCGAAGGCCTCGATTTCTCGATCGAGGAAGCCGCGCGCAATCTCGGCGCGAGCTTCGGTCAGACGCTCGCGCGGGTCGTGCTGCCGATCTCGGCGCCTGGCGTCGCGGCCGGCACGATGCTCGTGTTCATTCTGTGCATGAATGCGTACGCGACGCCGGTTCTGCTCGGCGGCACCGGCATCACGATGATGACGCCGGCGATCTACGACCAGATCGCCAAGGCGAACAACTGGCCTTTCGGGGCCGTGCTGTCGCTCGTATCGATGGTCGTCACCTTCGCGCTTGCGCTGTTGTCGCACTGGATCATCCAGCGCCGCTACGCGAAGACGATGATGACCTGAACCAGACCCCAGGGCGCGCCGCGGGCTGGTCTGTGGGATGCGCCTCTCTTCAAATCGCTATCCTGAAGGAATAACCGATGCCGATCCTCACCGAACAGACTCGCGCTTACCGTCTCGGCCTGATGCAAACGCTGATGGAACGTCAGCGGGTCGATGCGCTGATCTTCACGTCCGCCGACTTCTTCCAGTGGGCGACCAATTTCCACGTCGATGTGCAGACCTGGGAGCGGCCGATCGTGGTGTGCGTGCCGTTGTCGGGCGAGCCGTTTGCGATCATGAACGAGCTGTCGACGCATCACGTGATGATGGCGCGCGAACGCGGGCATCTGTGGCTCGACAACATCTCGTTCTACTCCGAGCATCCCCGTGTGGTCGAGCGGCAGCCGCTGCTTGCGGAAGTCCCGGAGCTGATCGCCGCGCGTTTGCGCGCCGCCGGTCTCGGCGCATCGCGAATCGGCGTCGAGGCGGCGGGCGGTCCGCTCGGCCGTGCGGCGTCGTTGTTGCCCGACGCGAAATTCCTGCCGATGCTCGCCGAGCTGCGCTCGTTGCGCTGGGTCAAGCACGATGAAGAGATCGCGATCATGCGGGCGGCCGCGAGCCTCGCCGACTGGGTGCAGGACCGCTATCGCGAGAACATCCGCCCCGGACGGCTCGTTCAGGAACTCGACTATCAGATGGCCACGCTGATGGTGACCGAGGGTGCGCGCCGCTTTCCTGGCGAGAACCTCGAAGTGATGCGCTGCTGGACCTTGTCCGGGCCCGCATCGGCATCGCCACATGGCGACGGTGCCTCGTGCGGCGCACAGATCAAGGTCGGCGACGGTCTCGTGAACATCGTGATTCCGCGTTTGAACGGTCTGGTGATCGAGAACGAGCGTACGTGGTTCTGCGGCAAGCCGAGCGCCGAGCAGGCGCGTTTTCATGAGGTCGCGCGCGCGGCCAACGAGGCGGCCGTGGCGGCGGCCATCACCGGCCAACCGGTTTCCGGTATCGACGCGGCCGCGCAAGCGGTGATCGAGCAGGCGGGCTGCGCGAAGTACATCCGCCATCGCACGGGGCACGGCATGGGCATCATCGGCCACGAGTATCCGGACGACATGGCGTTCAATCATCGCCCGCTGCTCGACAACGAGGTCTACTCGGCGGAACCCGGCATCTATGTGTATGGCCTCGGCGGCTTCCGGCTCGACGACTCGGTCGTGACCGGCGCGACGCCGGAGCTGTTGACGAAGACGCCGCGCACGCTCGCGCACGCGACCATCGATTGAGTCGCGCACCTCGCGACACCCTTGAACGTTGGAGATGACCCGGACCCTGAACCGGGGGGAGGCATGATGGAGTCGATTCTGTTCTCGAACTGCGCGCTGCTCGATCCGGTTGCTGGCGAGTTGCGCGAAGACCACGCGGTGCTGGTCGAAAACGGACGTATCAAGGAGGTCTCGGATCGGCCGATCCGCAGCACGTCCGCGCGCGAAATCGACGTGCGCGGCAAGACGCTGATGCCTGGCCTGATCGATCTGCACGTGCACGTGCACGCGACACAGCTCAATCTCGCAGCCCAGGTGAATCTGCCCAATGTGCTGGTCACGTTGAAGTCGTTGCCGTTGTTGCAAGGCATGCTCAGACGCGGCTTCACGACGGTGCGCGATGCGGGCGGCGCGGGCTTCGCGCTCAAACAGGCCCTCGAACAGGGGCTGGCCGAAGGTCCGCGGCTCTTCGTATCGGGCCGCGCGATCAGCCAGACCGGCGGCCACGGCGACATGCGCGGCCGCAGCGACTATATCGGCACCGATAGCCCATGCTCGTGCTGCGCGCGGGTCGGCGCCGTGTCGCGTGTCGCCGACGGCGTCGATGCCGTGCGCCGCGCGGTGCGCGAAGAGCTGCAGATGGGCGCCGACCAGATCAAGATCATGGCATCGGGCGGCGTTGCCTCGCCGACCGATCCGGTCGGCGCATGGGGTTATTCGGAAGACGAGATCAGGGCGATCGTCCACGAGGCGCGGGCGCGCGGCACCTATGTGCTCGCGCATGCGTACACGGCCGAGGCGATCACGCGCGCGGTACGCTGCGGAGTCCGTACGATCGAGCACGGCAATCTCGTCGACGAAGCGGCCGCGCGTGTGATGGCCGAGCACGGCGCGTTCGCGGTGCCGACCCTCGTCACGTATGACGCGCTCGCGAACGAAGGCGAAGCACTCGGCCTGCCCGCCGACAGCGTCGCGAAGATCGAGAGCGTGCGCCACGCGGGCCTGCGTTCGCTCGAGATCTTCCGCGCGGCCGGCGTGCCGATGGGCTTCGGTAGCGATCTGCTCGGCGAATCGCAGCGCCTGCAAAGCGACGAATTTCGTTTGCGCAGCGAAGTGCTGTCGCCGCTCGAGATTTTGCGCAGTGCGACCGTGGTCGGCGCGCAGGTACTCGGCCAGGTTGAGCAGTTGGGGCAGATCACGGCAGGCGCGCACGCCGACATCCTGGTCGTCGACGGCAATCCGCTCGCGTCGCTCGATTGTCTGCTGGGGCAGGGCGAGCGCATTCCGGTCGTGATGAAGGGCGGTAAGATCCATGCCTTTGAGCTGCAGGCGTGACGCGCGGAGCGCTCCTGTGCGAACGGGCTTAGCCGCGTGGGGCGCCGGCGGCCCATGCAATCCGGAGAGAACGGATGGACTTTCGGCACATCGACGCATTCAGGGCGCTGATGCTCACCCGCACCACGACCCGCGCCGCGCAGGTCATCGGCACTTCGCAGTCGGGCATCAGCCGTCTGATCACCGACCTGGAGCGCTCGATCAATCTGACGCTGTTCGATCGCAGCCGCGGACGGCTCGAACCGACCGTCGAAGCGTTGGCATTGTTCGAGGAAGTCGAGCGGCGCTATGCCGGCCTGAACAACATCCGCGAGTTCGCGCTGAGCTTGCGCAATCCGTCGACCGCGGTGATTCGCGTGGGCTCGGTCGTCTCGTTCGGGCTCGGCTATTTCGCGCGCGTCGTGGCGAACTTTCATCGCCGGCATCCGGCCGTGCAGATTGCGTTGACGACGGGCGCATCGTCGCTGATTCGCGATCAGGTGGCGTCGCGTCAACTCGCGCTCGGGCTCGTCACGAATACGGTCGACGTGACTGGCACCGATTCGACGGCCTTCGCGCAACTCGATGCGATCTGCGCGTTGCCGGCCGGTCATCCGCTTGGCAAGCGCAAGGTCATCAAGGTGGCCGATCTGCAGAATCAGCCGATCGTCTCGTACGATCTGCCCGACCTCGTGCGCTGGGGCATGGATCAGATCTTCGCGACCGGGCAGTTGCAATCGCAGGTCGTGGCGACCGCGCCCTACTCGGTCAACATCGCGACGATGGTCAAGGAGGGGCTCGGCATCGGCTTTTTGCACCCGGTGTCTGCATACGACTTTCTCGACTCGAATCTGATCCTGCGCCGCTTCGAGCACGCGATGCCTTTCTATACGCTGAAGATCACGCCGCACGGTGCCGCCCCGGCTCCGCATCTCGACGAACTGTCGAAGGTGATGGAGGAGACGCTCGAAGAAGTGCTGGCGGCCGTGAATGCGCGTTTGACGGAAACGCGCTGACGTCTGGCCGCTGCGTGGCGGCAGCGACGTTTCCCACCTACTCAACGAAATACAGATCGGGCTACCGAGGCCTGACGTCGTCTTTTGCGGCTTCTTTTTCGAAACCGCATTCATCCTGGAGCGAGTGTATGAATCACATCAACCACCCACGCCGCCGTTTTCTTCGATCCACGGGAACGCTCGTTGCCGCATCCGCACTCGGTCCGTTCGCGCTGAAGGCCAACGCGGCTGGTGCGTGTTCCGGTCAGGTGGTGGTCGGCACGTGGGGAGGCGACTATCAGCGTCTGTTGCAACAGAACATCGATTCGCTCGTGACGCCCACCGGTGACGCCGTCACCTATGCCGTCGGCAGTGCGCTCGCGCGGCAGACGACGATGCGCGCCGAAGCACACGGTCGGCGTAGCACGATGGATGTCGCGCTGCTGCGCGACAACGACATGTTTCAGATGTACTCCGAAGGCACGACCGCGAAGCTCGATGACGCTCTGCTGCCGAATCTTGCCAACGTGATTCCGCAATTCCGTCGCAGCTACGCGGTGCCGCATATCTTCAGCGCGCTCGTCATCGTCTACGATACCGACCGGGTGCGCACGCGTCCCGATGGTCTTGCCGCGTTGCTGGACCCTCAATTCAATGGAAAAATCGGTCTGGTCGATGATCAGTATGACTATCTGACTCTCGCGGGTGCGCTCGCATCGGGTGGACAGGCGAGCGATCTCGCGCTCGGGCAGAAGTATTTGCGTGCGCTGCGTGAAGCGAAACCGCGAGTGTATCCGTCGGTCGATGCGCTGGCGTCGGCGCTCAAGAGCGGCGAGATCGTCGTGACCGTCACGTGGAAGGCGCGCACGCTGCAGTGGAAAAAAGCGGGCCTCGCGGTCGATTACGTGTTTCCGAAGGAGGGCGCATTGCCAGCCACGTTCGAGGCCGCCGTCACCGCGGCCAGCAAATCGTCCGCGTGCGCGTTTCCCTATCTGAACGCAATGCTCGATCCGCGTTCACAGCGCGCGTTCGCCGAATCGATGGGCTACGCGCCGACGATCACGAATGCGAACCTGCCGCCGTCGTTGCAACAGGCGGTGGGATTCTCGGGCAAGGAGCTGGAGCGGATCGTGCCGGTCGACTTCGCGATGTTGATGAAACACAAGACCGAAATGCTCGACTTCTGGAACAAGGATTTCCGCACTGGGCTGTAACGGTCCGCATTTTTCCGCCTGTAAAAGCTGAGCACATGATTATTCTGACCAACAACGAAGGTAAATCCGGCATCGGCCTGACCGCGGGGCTGCTGCGAAATGGCCGTGCCGGGCTCGACGCGGTCGAAGCTGGCATCCAACTCGTCGAAGATGACGAGGAGGTGCGAACCGTCGGGCGCGGCGGCTGGCCGAATCTGCTCGGCGAAGTCGAGCTCGATGCGTCGCTGATGGATGGCTCGACGCTGCGCACCGGCGCGGTGGGCGGTCTGAAGGGCTTCAGGCATCCGGTGAGCGTCGCGCGTGCCGTGATGGAGCGGCTGCCGCATGAGTTGCTGATCGGTGAGGGTGCCGCGCGCTTCGCGGCGGAAATAGGCGCGGAGCGTTGCGAGCTGCTCGCCGAACATTCGCGCAAAGCCTATGCGCGCTGGTTCGATAGCGAAGTCAGCGCGGCCGACAAGGCGGCATGGCCGAACGTGCCGCTCGAACGCTATTGCCACGATGCGGTCGATCCGGAGATCGGCAAGGACACGACCGTATTTCTCGCACTCGACAGCGCGCGCAATGTGGTGACCGGCACGAGTACGTCGGGATGGGGCTGGAAATATCCGGGCCGTCTTGGCGATAGCCCCGTGATCGGCGCGGGCTCCTATGCCGATAGCCGCTACGGCGCCTGCGCATGCACGGGAGCCGGCGAGATGACGATCCGCGCCGGCACGGCGCGCGCGGTGGTCCTCTACATGAAGATGGGGATGAGTGTCGAGCGCGCGGTCAGCGAAGCCGTCGACGATATGCGCGCGCTCAAAGGCGGCTTGATCAGCCGCGTCACGATTCATGCGATCGATGCCGTCGGCAATCATCGCGTGGTGGCGGTCAATGGCTTGCCGGGCAATCATTACTGGGTGTGGAC
>DATAQT010000377.1:0-11175 GCA_036264535.1 Paraburkholderia sp.
AGCGCATGATCTCGCCGCGCGAAAGCGTCTTCACGACGGTCTCCGTGAACGAGTTGATCGATACGTATTGCGCGAAATAATGCGCGAGCACGGTGCCGAGCAGAAACGCGCCGGCGCCTTCGAACGCGGTTTCATCCAGCGTCAGCGTCACTTCGAGACCGCGGCCGAACACGATCGGTCCGGCGCAGGGCAGGCGTCGTGTCACCGAGCGCGAATCGATCGAACGCACGCCTTCGATCAGGCGCTGACTCGCGATCTCGTCGGCCGGACAATAGAGGCTCAGCAGATCGCGCAGCGCGCGGGCGCCCTCCTGCGCGTCGTTATCGAGCAGCGACGAGTAATTCAACGACAGGTGGCTCAGCAGCCGCCACGCCACGGCCCCGTGCGCGTACGAGGGCAGCGGCCGGCTCGGGCCGCTCACGCAGCGCACGCTTTGCACCGGCGCTTCGACGTCGAGGGTGAAATCGGCGGGGCCGACGCCGACCGGCATCGTCAACGGCAAGTCGCGGTTGGTGCAGAGCACCTGCAGGCCGAGCTGGCGCAGGTCGGCGCGAAACGGCGCATTGCTCGCGTCCACCAGCGCAATGAACATCTCGCTGCCGAGGTAACTGGTGCGCGGGCCGCGCTCGTGCTGACGCGCCGAGGGCAGACGTTTTTCGCGCCGCACCTGGTAGTACGCGCCGGCGCGATACGTGGCGCCGAGATCGCGCGCGTGATAGAACGGCTCGAAGCGCTGCTCGCCGCCGGCGCCCGCGCTATAGCCCGTCGCCGTCTCGATCTGATAGATCTCGAAGTCCATCGGCCGGGTGCGATCGGCCACCACGTGATATTCGAACTGCTCGTCCGACAGTGTGATGCGATCGGTACGCTTCGAAAACAGATTGATCGCGGGTGTGCAATGCAGCGAGAAGTTATTGGCGTCGAGCGATTGTTCGAGCACCGGATCACTACGCTTGAGCAGCACGATGACTTCGATCTCGGTGTCCGCGCAACGCCGCAACGCCGCCTGCAAGCCGTCGATGGCAAGAAACATGAAGCGCTGCGGAAAGGCGAAATACTCCTGCAACAGCCGGTAGCCCTGGAACGACTGCCGGCTGACCGGCAGCAATGCCTCGTCCTCGGCAAAACCAAGCGGGCGCAGCGCGTTCGCCGGCAACTGCACATGCCAGGGCGCCGGACGTTTGGCCGGCATCACGACGATGCCGCTCACCGAACCCAGCAGACGCTCGTGGATACGCGTGGCCATCCCGTCCGTGCCGCGCAGATACAGCGTCAGCCGGTCGAGTTTGAGCTGGTTGAATTTCAGGCCGCCGGTGGCGCGCAGGCGCAGTCTGAGGCCGGCCTTGACACCGGCGCCGGCCGCCATGCTGGCCGGCAGCGCGCTATCCATGCCGCCAAGCGAGCCCGCATGCGTAAAAAAACGCGCCTCGGCGATTTCGAGCGGCCACAGCGTCAGGTCGTGCGCGCTGCGGTATTCGCAACGCGTCGAGCCGTTCTTGTCGAGCACACTGCGCAGCGCGCTGCCGCGCGGAACCCGCACGCCTTCGGCGAGATTCGAGCTGGTCAGGTCGGGCTGAATTTGCACCACGGCCATCGACGGCGTCGGCGCGAGGTAATGCGGATACACCAGTTCCGCGAGGTGCTGGGTGAAGCGCGGAAACTCGTCGTCGATTTTCAGTTGCACGCGCGCCGCGAGAAAACTGAAGCCTTCGAGCAGACGTTCCACGTAGGGGTCCGCGCATTCGAGGCTTTCCAGCCCGAGCCGCCCGGCGATCTTCGGAAATTCACGCGCGAACTCGCCGCCCATCTCCCGAAGATGCTGCAATTCCTGGCTGTAGTATTTGATCAGGTCTGGATTCATGGCTTCAGCGCGGTCCGCCCTGATCGATCACGCGGATTTCGCCGACTTCCAGATCGAGTTCGGTCCTGAAGAAGAGCCGCTCCGGATACGGCTGCGCCCACAGATCGCCTTCCACGAGAAACGACACGGTGTTGTGGCGCCCGGTCGTCTCTTCGACCCGTATCGAACTGACCCGCACGGTATCGCGCAGAATGCGCGGCTCGAACGCCCAGATCGCATCGCGCACGAGCCGCTCGAGCCGCAACGGATCGATGCCGGAAGCGGTCTTGCCGGCAATGTCCGGCAAGCCGAAATTGATCACGGACGTCGCGACATACGGATAGCCGCTCAGATCCTGCACCGACGCGAGGCCATTCGCGTTGAGCAGCCAGCCGAGGTCGCGCTGCACGCTCTCGCGCAGCGCGCGCATCGACAGGACGCGGCGCTCGCGCGCTTCCTGCTTCGCCTCCGGTTCGAGATCGGTGAGCCGGTCGAGCAACGACGGTTGCAGGCGGTCGCGCGCAGTCAGCTCAGCCATGGTCCGGCACGGCCGCGCCGTCCTGTTCGGGATGCGCGTCACCGCTCATCAGTTCGATGGTGCGCACGTCGAAGAGCGCGTAGTCGTTCGCATCCGTGGCGAACGTGCGTTGTCCCACGGGCCGCGCGAGCGCGGGATCGTCGCCGATCCATTCGGTCAGGCGCGCCAGCCACAACGCGTGATTCTGTTCGGCGAGCGTGCCCGGATAGCGGACGGGAATCAGACCGGCGGCCTGGCCGTCGTTGGCCCATGTGAAGACCGCAGGCATCCAGACCCGGTCGCGCAGGTCGGAGGGCGGCTCGATCTCGATCCGTTTGATACGCGCAAAAGGAATCCAGTAATAGCGGCCGTTCAGCACGGTTTCGAGCGTGGGACCGAGCCGGTTGTCGGCGTCGGCGAGCCACGCGAATGGCTCGCCGTTCAACGCGCCAGCCGTGGCGGGCGCCTCGTCGAGCGCCTGCGCTCGCGCGGCCGCCGCCGCGCCGCTATCGCCGGTGGCATCGAGCCGCAATGCTTCGAGAAGTAAGGCCAGCCAGCCGGTCGGCTCGCCAAAGATCAGCGGCGCGCGCTCGCCTTTGAACACCGCTTCGCGCAACGCCTCGCATTGCAACGCTTCACGATAGGTTTGCACCATCGGCAACGCGGCCGCGTCGAGTTCGCCGACGACGTTCAGTTGCGTCAGTGCGCGATCCCATGCTCCGAGCACGGCCAGAAGCTGGAACAGGAACACGCGGTACGACGCTTTCGACGGATCATTGCGAACCTGCATTTGCAATAGGCGCAGGCACTCCTGCAGATCGCCTGCGCGCAAGCTTTCTTCTGCCGTCATATCGGTTCACTCCGTCAGGCCGGCTCAAGGCGCAGCACGAAACTGCAATGACGTTCGCCCGCGCCACGGCACAGCGGCACACCTGTTAGCCGTTGGTCGCGTCGTTCTTCACGATGTTCCACTTCATTTCGACGACGCCGCCTTCTTTGGCGCCCTTCGCGTTCTGCGGCTGGTATTCGACATGGAACTGCTCGAAGTTCAAGGTCACATTCTCGGTGAAGCGGTCCTCGCCACCCGAGCCCCCTGTCGAATAAGAACTGATCAGCACCGCGGTCAGTGTGACCTTGTAGTATTCCAGCGGGTCGTCACCGCCGGCCTTGCGCACAGTCAGCACGACCGAGTCGATATGCGAGCCCTTCGCGCAGGACAGCATGATCGTCGGCGTCGACTTGTCGACATATTTGGTGAACGATATGTCCTGCACGTTCACCTTGCCGGCGCCACCACCCGTTCCCATGTGCATGGTGCCGCTCTGGCTCAAGCCCCAGCTCCAGGCGAGCACATCGATTTCCTCCTTATGGGACTTGTCCTGAGATTCGCCCTTGATGTCGCCCAACTTAATGAACATATCGACGGCCATGTTCTTCTCCACTCAGATCGGTTCGTCAACCACAACGGAATTCCGTCACGCCGCCTTGGCGGACGGAAGCTTTGAGACCAGCCGTAGTGACACGGTCAGGCCTTCCAACTGGTAGTGCGGACGCAGGAAAAACTTCGACGTGTAATAGCCCGGATTGCCCTCCACTTCCTCGACGACCACCTCGGCGGCCGCGAGCGGCCGTCGTGCCTTGGACTCCTCCGTCGAGTGCACCGGATCGCCGTCGACGTACTGGAGGATCCAGTTCTGCAGCCAGCGCTGCATGTCGTCCTTCTCCTTGAAACTGCCCACCTTGTCGCGCACGATGCACTTCAGGTAGTGAGCGAAGCGGCTGCAGGCGAACAGATAAGGTAGGCGTGCGGCCAGGTTCGCGTTCGCGGTGGCATCGGGATCTTCGAACTCGGCGGGCTTATGCAGCGATTGCGCGCCGATGAAGGCGGCGAAATCGGAGTTCTTCTTGTGCACGAGCGGCATGAAGCCGTTCTTCGCGAGTTCGGCTTCGCGGCGATCGCTGATGGCGATTTCGGTCGGGCATTTCATGTCGACGCCGCCGTCGTCGGTGGGGAACGCGTGCACCGGCAGATTCTCGACGGCGCCCCCCGACTCGATGCCGCGAATCCGCGAACACCAGCCGTACATCTTGAACGAGCGGTTGATATTGGTCGCCATCGCATAGGCCGCGTTGGCCCATGCGTATTTGCCACTGTCCGCGCCGGCGGTATCTTCCTCGAAGTCGAATTCCTCGACCGGATTGGTCTTGGCGCCATAGGGCGCGCGCGCAAGGAAACGCGGCATCGCGAGACCCACGTAGCGCGAATCCTCCGATTCGCGCAGCGAGCGCCACGCGGCATGTTCAGGAGTCTGAAAGATTTTCGTCAGGTCGCGCGGATTGGCCAGCTCCTGCCATGAATCCATCAGCATCACCGCGGGATCGGCGCCCGCGATGAACGGCGCGTGCGCCGCGGCGGAAATCTTGGCGATCTGCGTGAGCAGATCGACGTCGGGCCCGCCGTTGTCGAAGAAATAATCGGCCACCAGCGCGCCATACGGCTCGCCGCCGAACTGGCCGTACTCCTCTTCGTAGAGCTTCTTGAAGATCGGGCTTTGATCCCACGCGGTGCCCTTGTACTTCTTGAGCGTCTTGTACAGATCGCCCTTCGATACGTTCATCACGCGGATCTTCAACGTCTCGTCGGTCTCGGTGTTGTTCACCAGATAGTGCAAGCCGCGCCACGCGCTCTCGACTTTCTGGAACTCTTCCGAGTGGATGATCTGGTTGATCTGGGCGGTCAGCTTTTCGTCGATCTGCGCGATCAGCGCTTCGATCGTCGCGAGCACGTCGCCCGAAATCACGTTCGTATCGCGCAGCGCCTGTTCGGCGAGCGTGCGCACCGCCGTCTCGACGGCTTCCTTTGCCTTCTCGCTCTTCGGTTTGAATTCCTTTTGCAGCAGATTCGCGAAATCGCTTGTTTCAAGCCCCGCTTCGCCGGGCTGCGCTTGCCCTTCGGTGCTAGGTTCGGCCATGGTCAGACTCCCCTGTAGATCACGCTCATTCCTGCGGCTTCGGTGCGGACGCCAACGACTGCAGCAAGGCAGGATCGTTGAGCAGTTTCGCGATCAGTTCCTCGGCGCCGGTCTTGCCGTCCATATAGGTCAGCAGGTTCTGCAACTGGCCGCGCGCCTCCAGCAGCTTCGACAACGCGTCCACCTTGCGCGCGACCGCCGCGGGAGAAAAATCGTCCATGCTCTCGAAGGTCATGTCGACCGCGAGGTTGCCTTCACCGGTCAACAGGTTCGGCACCTGCACGGCGACGCGCGGCTTCATCGACTTGAGCCGCTCGTCGAAGTTGTCGACGTCGATCTCGAGAAACTTTCGGTCCGCCACGGGCGCGAGCGGGTCCGCCGGCTGACCGGAGAGATCGGCCAGCACGCCCATGACAAAGGGCAGGTTGACCTTTTTCTCGGAACCGTAGACTTCGACGTCGTACTCGATCTGAACCCGCGGCGCTCGATTGCGCGCGATGAATTTCTGGCTGCTTTCCTTGGCCACGACCTTTCCCCTGGTTGACGCCGCACGGCCGCGAGCAGCGTGGCGCATGACTGGCGTTGCTAGAAGCAAAAAAGCACATCCCCGCCTGACTGCTTACTCGTTTTCGATACCGCCGACCTGCCGGGCCTGGCTCATGCCTTCGGGCGCGAGGTCCTGCAGAATTTCCATGAAGTTCTTGTCGACCAGACGACGCGCGCGCTGCAGCAGCAGCGGCACCGGGCTGGAGGGTTCGTGACGCTCGTAGTACGCGCAGATCTTGTCGATCATGCGAATCACATCCTGACGGTCCGCGACGTCGCCGGTCAGCGGCACGGCGGCCGGCGCCACGCTGCCGCGTTCGCCTGCGGCCGCCTCGCCGCTCTCTGACGCTTCCACGGTGCTGCCCGGAACCTCGAGACGTTCGCCGAGAAAGTCGGCGGCGCGCCGCAGCAACCTCGTGAGCGGCGACAGGTCGATCGAGCGCCCCGCGCCGACGCGCTCGGTCAATACCGTCTCGATCCGCATCGCACTATGCAGCGCGGCGAGCAAGGCCGCGTGCGCGACGGCGGCATCTTCATGCGCGTCGGCGATCACCGCGTCGATCGAGCTCAGCGACGGCGCCTCGACGCCCTTGGGCAGCGGCACTTCGCCGGTCGCATATTCGATGTCGCGCAAACTGACGACACCGTGCGCGCGCGACGACGCAAGCGGCGCATCGCGCACGTCCACCACCATGCCGGACGGTTCGACGAGCGCGGCGAGCGCGTTGACGCGCGCGGTCGGATCGTTGTCGTCGTCGGGATCGAGTTGCGGATAGACGTGCTCCCAGCGCTGTTCGAGCAGCCCTTCCACGAGCGCGAGGCCCTCGGCGAAGCCGTCGAAACCCCGGCGATTGAGCAGCGCGCGCGTGAGGTGCACCGCGACGCGCAAGTCGCGGCCTTTGGCCAGCAAATCTAGTGACAGCGCTTCCGCCAGTTTCCAGTCCGGCGGCGTGGCGGCAACCATGGTTTCGCCGAACTGCACCTCCGGCTTGCCGTTGACGACCTGCTCGAGCGCAAGGAAGTCAGGGTCGTACTCGAGGTCGTCCCCGCACGGACTGGCAGCTGATATGTCGGCAAGCATTTCGCCCGCAGCAAGCGTGGCCATGTCTGGTATCGGTCGTGGATGAGTAGTCTCGACGCACCGTAAATGACCGGTACGAGTTACCTTGCCCGCCAGGAATCAGCGTTTTCCAGAAATACGTGTTAACTCTAATTAGATTGCCCACGCCAGGTATTGCGATGTTTTTAGCCCGGCTTGTACTTTCTCGTCGGCAATCCGATATGAGAATAGCACGCAGCCCGGAAAATCAAAGCCGGATATCAATAGAACGGATTTACATTAATTAAGCGAAACCGTATATGTAATACCATTCAACTCCGTAATTATTTAAAACGCATCGACCTTTTCGTTCCGGCACCATTAACAATCTCGCGCTCGGACAGTCGTCTTACCACCTCAGCAGCCCGCCCTTTCAGGACGGTCGATTGGCGGGGTCGCCCGACATCTAAGTAAACGAATCAGGCGGTCCAATTTTTTAAAAAATTTAAACTTTCAGAATTGCCGGTAAGTGCTTACATCGGGTTTAGGGGTTAGTCCTGATAGCAGTGGAACACCGTGCCGAAGCGGTGAATAACATATTAAGTTTTATCTTGTAATAACGAAAACTGGCCAATAGACTAACTCTGTTTTCCAATCATTGCGCAGGTTGCAGGGCGGATTTACCGGTATTGCATGCGTTTGGCGCGGGCGTGGGCGCGATACGGTTGGCAAAGCGGCTACCGGATTCGTCGGGATCTGGATTTCCGCGCACCGCGGACGCGGCGAAATGGGTAGTGTCAGCAGTCGGGCTCCGCCCCCAAGAAGCGGAGCCCTCCACCTCGGGGTGAAAAGTGGCCGATATCCAAAGCGCAGCAATAGCCGACCACGCTGGAGAAAGCGCACTGCCCGACCTGTGGCAACGGCGCACCCGCCTGAGCCGCGACGAGATGGCGTCGATCTATACGATCGTGCGCCGCGCGCTGACCGGCTACCATCCGTCGGAACTGCAGGCGCTGGGTGAAGACAAGGAGGAACTGATCTCGCAGTTCCTCTATTTCAAGGTGTTCCGTCTCGATAGCACGCCGACCGCATTGGCGACCTTCCCGCTGCACAGCGCGCCTTCCACCAGTCACGCGGTGTGCGCCTACTTCCGCCGCTATCTGATCGACTGTCTGCGCAGCGCGAGCCATCAGCGCAACGTCTCGCTCGATGAAGACGACGTGATGCTCGAGATCGACCGGCAAACGGCCTTTCACCCGGATCCGATCGGCTCCGTGCTGCTGCAATACGGGCTGCACGAAGCCGAAGTGCGCGAATCCGCGTCCGATTTCATCGCCTCGCTCGATGATGCCGACCGCATGCTGCTCGCCGGCAGTCTCGGCTGGTTGTCGAACGAAACAGGCGGTCTGTCGCAGGTCGCCGCGCGCTACGGTATCGCGTCGTATCACTACCGGGCGCGCAAGCTCGGCGTCACCTTGAAAAAAGGCTCGATACCCGCCGACTTCGCCCGCACGGAGATCGGCCAATGGATCGAGCAAAGCCTCGGCATCGACATCGCGCCGGGCAATCGCATCGTCATTCTGCTGGTTCTGGGCATTCTGTCCGCGCAGTCGCACGCACAGGAATGAGGTCGCGAGACCACGAGCACATGAGAGAGGTCAACGGTGCAACTTGTCACCGCAAGCCTGACCGACCGGGGCGGCCGCCCGCGCAATGAAGATTCGTTCGGCGACTGGTCGAGCGAACGGCTCTACTATTGCGTCGTCGCCGACGGCGCCGGCGGACACGGCGGCGGCGACACCGCCTCGCGCCTCGCCGTCGATTCCGTGCTGGCGGATTTACGCTACCTGACCGTTGCCGAATTGCCGCCGACGGGCGAACGCCTGATCAAGGCGCTCACGCATGCCAATGAGAACATCGTCGAAGAACAGGCGCGCGGCGACGATACCGAAAAAGACATGCGCTCGACTGCCGTGGTGCTCGCCATCGATCGCGAATGTGCGACGGCCGCGTGGGCTCATTGCGGCGACACTCGCCTCTACTGTTTCCGCCACGGTGAAATCAGCGCGCGCACGCGCGACCACAGCATGGTTCAGGAAATGGTCGACGCGCACTTGCTCGCCGCGGAGGAGATGCGCCATCACCCGCGCCGCAACGTGCTATATGCGGCGCTCGGCACCCGTGACCCGCTGCAGATCGCGGGCCTGGACGGTACGTTCGCGCTGCGTGACGGCGACGCTTTCCTGATCTGCACGGACGGCCTTTGGGAGTACGCCGACGACGCCGGTATCGTCGACGCGCTGGCCCATGCCGCGACACCCGGCGCCTGGCTCGATGCGCTCGCGCAACAGGTGCGCGCGAGCGCCAGCACCCATCACGACAACTTTACGGCGCTCGCGGTGTGGGTCAGTGGCGACGATCCGGAAGCCACGGAACTGAGGGTGGTGCCGGACTCGGGACCAGCGTAGTCATGCCGATCTCGATCATCATTCCCTGCCTGCAGATGGCGGCCACGCTCGGACGCGCGCTCGAAAGCTGCCTGATCCAGCCGGAGGCGGCGCAAATCATCGTCGTCGACGATGGCTCGACCGATGCTTCGATCGAAGTCGCGCAGCGCTACGGCCGCGCTGACGCGCGCGTGCAAGTGCTGCGCATGCACGTGAACGGCGGCGTCGCCGCCGCGCGCAACTGGGCCGCGATGCACGCGACTCAGGAGTTGCTCGCTTTCATCGACGCCGACGACGAATACCTGCCCGGCGCGCTGGCCGCGGCCAGCGCCTATCTGCAGCGCTGTCCGGGGGAGGCATCGGTGCGGCTCGATGTCGAATATGCCGGCTTTCCGCAGGCGATCGTCGAGCATCCGGATTTCGAAAAATACGCGGCGATTCTCAGCAACACCGTGCCGAGCAGTCTCGTGATCCGGCGGGCGGTGTATCGCGCGCTGGGCGGCTTTCCGCTCGACGCGTTCTTTCGTCGCGTCGGCGGGGAAGACGGCGCGTTCTCATGGGCGTTGAGCAAACTGTTCGGCAACCGGCGCCTGATCGATGCGAAGCGGGTCCGCCAGCATTACCACCCGGCCATCCACGCCGAACGATTCTTCAGAATCCATCTGGGCATGGAGCAGCCCATCCATGAGGAGGTCGTCGAAGCATTGCGGCTCTCGCTACATTTCGTCGCCAGCGCCGAGGCCACCATCGCGCAACTGCGCGCGCTGCAAACGCCGGCCGGCACCGCCCCGGCCGCCGTGTCGCCGGTGCCGTCTCGGCCGCGCTAGAAGTCGCCGCAGCCGTGCTGGGAATTGATCAGCATGCAGCTGTTCAGGTTCGGCTGCGAACGTACCCGCTTCCATTCGACCGCGAGAATGTCCTGATTCTCGCCCGGCGGCGTGGTGCTGAAGAGCGGCTGGTTCGAGCCGACGCAGATGTTGGTCCCTTGCAGATTGTTTTCATAGACGAACGTCTGCTCCTGATTGCTGAACAGCGTCTGCAGACCGCTTTGCGCGATCGGATCGGGGATCGGGCTCGGCGGTGAGGTCGGCGGCAGCGGGCTCGGAAATGCGACCACCGTCAGCGTGGCGGGCACTTCGTTGACGATATAGCCCACGCCGGACTTGAAGTTCGGGTTGATCGGATAACCGCCCGCCGGTGAAGTCAGACTGGCCGTGGTCGTCTCCGAGCCGCTCAACGTGCCAGCGGCCGTATCGCCGTTGATTAAACCGCTAATCGTGAACGTGAAAGACGGGTTCGGCGCGCCAACGTAGCGCGTGGCGCCGTCCGCGGTGACCGTGACCGTCGGCCGCGCGACATAGACGAAATGATTGCCGGTGGTGGGCACCGTGCCGCCCCAACTACAGCCCGAGCCAAACAGGCAGCCGTAGAAATTGGGCTGCGTGGTGTTCGGCTGCACGCTGCCGCGGGTCTCGCCGTTCCAGGTACTGGCCCAGATTCGCCACGCGTTGCCGGCGCTGAGCGTGCCCGAGTTCGCATCGACGAACACGCCGTTCTCCATCACCAGATCGATCGAGCCGCTGGTCGTGCTCAGATTGGTATTCGGAGCCGTCGCCGAGGGCGTGCTTGCGCCCAGTCCGATATTGCCGGTCGTAGCGGTCGCGACCAGGTTGCCGGACAGCGTGGAGTTCGTCACGTTCATCGGGCTCAACTGGCTCGAGGCGGAATCGAAGGTCTGGCTCGTCAGCGGACCGATCACGAAGCCATGCGAGTCCGAGAACGTCACGGTCCCCGCATTGGCCATCGCCAGCACG
>DATAQT010000386.1:0-2743 GCA_036264535.1 Paraburkholderia sp.
GACCGTATCTTCGATCCGGTCCGTCGTGCAGGCGCGGATCGCCGGCACGCCGATGGCCAGATTCACGCGCACCGGTTGCGCAACATGCTGCTCGCTGCTATCGATACCGATGACCGTCTGGCCGATGAAGTTCTCGATGAAGACGATGTCGAGGCGCTCGGGCAACGCGCCGGCATGCGAGCCGGAAGTCGCGCCGAAGGCGGAAAAAGCGGCAAGGCGAACAGTATCGATACGATCCATGATGTCCTCCGCCGCGGCGCGGCCCAGTATTGAAGAGCGGGTAAAGAGAGCGGAACAATAGAACAGTAGAACAGTAGAACTGAACGACGCGCGGCACACTCTGTGTCGAAGCTGCCACAGGCACGCAACGTGCAAACCGTTTAACGCGTCACGCATCGGTAAAAGCAAATTTCGGGCACGGTGAGGTAAACCCAGTGTGACTTTCTGTTGAACCAGGCTTGCATCGGGCGTACAGTTTTAAACATCCGCCTGGTAGCAGGGCCGGTCGCGTGGGCGCAGGCGAACCAAGATTCCGCCACGCCAAGGGCGGACAGGCTTGATAAAGCGGCATTCGCGGCGTGCGAAGCAGTCACGCTGGCGAAATGGCGCATCGGAGACAAATCCCATGTCGTTGCTCGCTGACAGCAATTCGCACGTCCGGGAAGTTCTGAACGTCGTCAACCATCAGTTGACCACGCGGCCGACAAGCGAATCCGTCGCTCAATCGTGGACGCGCTGCATCAACGAATTCCAGCTGGACCCCGCGCGTTTCGTGCCACCACCAGTACTGACCGAGTACGAACTCAGCGCCCGCCGTGAAGCGCTCGGCGATCTGATCGCGTGTTCGAAGCTCGAGATGACGACGCTCTATCAGCAACTGGCCGACCCCGAGCTCGCGGTCGTGCTCGTCGATTCGGGCGGCGTGATCGTGCATCAGGTGTCGTCCGTGCCGTTCGCCGAGGCGGTCGCCGGCGACGGTTTTCGCGTCGGGGCGCTGTGGAGCGAGCGCGAAGCCGGCACCAACGGTATGGGCACCTGTCTCGCGGAGCGCGACTGCATCGCCGTCTGTCAGCACGAGCATTTCTATCCGCGCTATACCTCCCTCACGTGCTCGGCCGCGCCGATCTTCGACGACAGCGGCGAAATCGCCGGCGTGCTCGACGTCACGAGCCGCTCGAAGCTGCTGCAGCAGCATTCGCTGGTGCTCGTCGGCATGTCGCGGCAGATGATCGAAAACCGTCTGCTCGATGCGCGCTACCGGCACGCGAACATGATCCATTTCCACAGCCGACCGGAATTCGTCGGTACGCTGCACGGCGGCAAGCTCGCGGTCGGCGACGACAGCACCGTGCTCGCCGCGAATCGCAGCGCCCTGTTCCAGCTCGGCTTCCGGTCGCTCAGCGAGCTGCGCGGCCGGCGCATCGAGGAGGCGTTCAACGCGTCGCTCGAAGACATGATCGCGCGCAGCATTCGCGGCTCGTTCCATCCGGTCACCGTGTACAGCGCGAACGCGACGAACCGCTTTTTCCTCGTGGCGCAGACGCCGCAGAACGGCACCGGGCGCGTGACGCGCATGCTGGTCACCGACCCCACCGTGCGCAGCAGCAGCGCGCCCGAAAAACACGACAAGCACCCGCCGTCGCCGAAGCTCGACGAAATCGCACACCTCGAATTCGGCGACCCGCGCATGGCATCGCAGATCCAACTGGCCGCGCGCGTGATCCAGCGCAAGATTCCGATCGTGCTGCGCGGCCAGACAGGCACCGGCAAGGAAGTCTTCGCGCAGGCGCTGCATAGCATCAGCCCGCACGCCGACGGTCCGTTCGTGCCGGTCAATTGCGCGTCGCTGCCGGAGAACCTGATCGAAAGCGAGCTGTTCGGCTATCGCGCGGGCGCGTTTACCGGCGCGCAACGGGAAGGACGGCGCGGCAAGATCGTCCAGGCCAACGCCGGCACGCTGTTTCTCGACGAAATCGGCGACATGCCGCTCGTATTGCAGGCGCGGCTGCTGCGCGTGATCGAAGAACACGAGGTCACGCCGCTCGGCGCCGAGACCACCGTCAAGGTCAACTTCCAGCTGATCAGCGCGAGCCACCGCAACCTGCTCGAACTCGTGCAAAGCGGCCAGTTCCGCGAGGACCTGTACTACCGGCTGAAGGGAGTCGAGCTGAATCTGCCGACGCTCCACGAGCGCGTCGACAAGCTGCCGCTGATCCATCATCTGCTCGCGAATGAAACCGACGATCCGCCCGAACTGACGCCGGAGGCCGAACACGCGCTGCTCACCTACGCCTGGCCCGGCAACATCCGTCAGTTGCGCCACGTCCTGCAGATGGCGATTGCGCTTTCCGACGGTGAGCCGATCCGTTGCGAGCATCTGCCGCCCGAGGTCACGCAACGCACGTCGGCGCTCGACATGCCGACCGCCTTGCGCCTCGCCAGCGCGGACATGGACGCGCATCTCGTCGACGACGCGGACATTTCTTCGCTGAACGCGATCCAGCTGAACGAGCGCGAAACGGTGCTGTCGCTGCTCGACGAGCATCGCTGGAACGTCAGCAACGTCGCGAAGGCGCTCGGCATCAGCCGCAACACGCTGTATCGCAAGATGCGCCGGCTGCACATCCGGCTGTCGCACGAAGGCTCGCCGCCCGACGGCCTGCCGCCCGACCTCGACGAATGACCCAGTCGTCGCCCAGCGAGTCAGCGCCCAAGGCCGCCCGCGACCTCGCCGACTTCAAGC
>DATAQT010000411.1:0-12903 GCA_036264535.1 Paraburkholderia sp.
AAGCCGATCATCCTGTTCATCGACGAAGCGCACACGCTGGTCGGCGCGGGCGGGG
Organism: Paraburkholderia sp.; assembly: GCA_036264535.1. GTDB lineage: Bacteria > Pseudomonadota > Gammaproteobacteria > Burkholderiales > Burkholderiaceae > Paraburkholderia. The sequence continues at coordinate 56 of DATAQT010000411.1, forward strand.
CGGCCGGCACCGGCGACGCGGCGAATCTGCTGAAGCCCGCGCTCGCGCGCGGCACGCTGCGCACGGTGGCCGCGACCACGTGGGCCGAGTACAAGAAGCACATCGAGAAAGACCCGGCGCTCACGCGGCGCTTCCAGGTGGTGCAGGTCAGCGAGCCGGACGAGGCCCGCGCGATCCTGATGATGCGCGGCGTCACCTCGACGATGGAGCAGCACCACAAGGTGCAGGTGCTCGACGAAGCGCTCGAAGCCGCGGTACGGCTGTCGCATCGCTACATTCCGGCACGGCAGCTGCCCGACAAGTCGGTGAGCCTGCTCGACACCGCCTGCGCGCGCGTGGCGGTCAGCCAGCATGCGACGCCGGCCTCGGTCGACGATTCGCGCAAGCGCATCGCGGCGCTCGAAACCGAGCTGGCGATCATCGGCCGCGAAAGCGCGGTGGGCATCGACACCGAGGAGCGTCGAGCCGCGGCGGCCGAAAAGCTCGCCGCCGAACAGGCGCGGCTCGCCACGCTCGACGCCCGCTGGGCGGCCGAGAAAGAACTGGTGACGCGGATTCTGGCGCTGCGCGCGCAACTGCGCGGCGAGACCGGCAAGGTCGAGGGCGCCGCGCAGGTGAACGGAGCGGCGAGCGAAGCGGCGAACGAAACAGCGGCAACCGGCGCGGCTCAGGACCCTGCCACCGACACCGCGACGCGCGAAGCGCGGCTCGCCGAACTGCGCGACTTGCAGGCACAACTCGCGCAGCATCAAGGCGAAGACCCGCTGATCCTGCCGACCGTGGACCAGCAGGCCGTGGCCTCCGTCGTGCAGGACTGGACCGGCATACCGGTGGGCCGGATGGTCCGCAACGAAATCGAAAACGTCCTCAAGCTCGCGGAGAATCTGAACCGGCGCATCATCGGCCAGGCTCATGCGACGGAGATGATCGCGCGGCGCATTCAGACCTCGCGCGCCGGTCTCGACAATCCGAACAAGCCGATCGGCGTGTTCATGCTCGCCGGCACTTCGGGGGTCGGCAAGACCGAGACCGCGCTGGCGCTCGCCGAGGTGCTGTACGGCGGCGAGCAGAACGTCATCACGATCAACATGAGCGAGTACCAGGAAGCGCATACGGTGTCGTCGCTGAAGGGCGCACCGCCCGGCTACGTCGGCTATGGCGAAGGCGGGGTGCTGACCGAGGCGGTGCGCCGCCGTCCGTACAGCGTGGTATTGCTCGACGAAGTCGAGAAGGCCCATCCCGACGTTCACGAGCTGTTCTTCCAGGTGTTCGACAAGGGCTGGATGGAAGACGGCGAGGGTCGCGTGATCGACTTCAAGAACACGCTGATCCTGTTGACCACCAATGTCGGCACCGATCTGATCACGAGCCTGTGCAAGGATCCGGAGCTGATGCCGGAACCGGAGGGCATTGCGAAGGCGTTGCGCGAGCCGTTGCTGAAGGTGTTTCCGCCGGCCTTGCTGGGGCGCGTCGTGGTGATTCCGTACTTCCCGCTCTCCGACGAAATGCTCGGCGCGATCATCCGGCTGCAGCTAGGCCGGATCGAGAAACGCATCCGCGTGTCGCACAAGATTCCGTTCAGTTACGACGACGACGTCGTCAAGCTGATCGGCAGCCGCTGCACGGAACTCGAAAGCGGCGGCCGCATGATCGACGCGATTCTGACCAACACGCTGTTGCCGCACATCAGCACGGAGTTTCTGACGCGCATGATGAATGGGAGCGCGGTCACGAAAGTCCAGATCGGGGCGCGCGACGGTGAATTTCTCTATACGTTCGATTGATCGATCCGACCGGAGGATGCCTTCATATGCCGCAACAAGTCAGCATGGGCGCGACGCTGCAATGTTCGTTCGGTGCGGCGCCTTCGTCGCTGGTGGTGCTGCCGCTGAACCGCGTGATGGGCGAAGGGCCGCCCGCGGCCAACATCATGGATCACATTCCGCTCGTCAACATCATGCCGTTCGGCGTGTGCAGCTCGCCCGCCAATCCGACTGTCGCCGCCGCGACGGCGGCAGCGTTGGGCGTGCTGACGCCGATGCCGTGCATCCCGGCCACCATGACGCCATGGACACCGGGCGCGCCGACCGTGCTGCTCGGCAACCAGCCATCGCTCGACAACGTCTCGACCTGCATGTGCAACTGGGGCGGCGTGGTCACGATCGTCAATCCGGCGACAGTCAAGACGATGATTCCGTGACATGACCAGCCAAAGCCCGAACCGACACGTCTCCGTCAGTTGCTCGCCTGCCGGCCAGGACCTGCTGTTTCTGCATCTGAGCGGCACCGAGGAGCTGGGTCGCCTGAGCGAGTGGCGGCTCGATCTGCTGAGCCAGCGCAACGACCTGCAAGCCGGCGATCTGCTCGGGCATGACATCTCGATTGCGCTGTCGTTGCCGGGCGAAGGCGAGCGGCAACTCAACGGAATCGTCACGGCGTTCCGGATCGTCGCGCCGGGCGACAGCACCCACAACCGGATGGCGCGCTACGAAGCCGTAGTGCGTCCGCGGCTGTGGCTGCTCACGCGCGCGTCGCACAGCCGCTTCTTTCATGAAAAGAGCGTGCTCGATATCGTGACGGGCGTGCTGCAGGACTACGACATCGACCTCAGCAATAAATGCCAGGCGACCTATTCGCCGCTGCAGCACTGTGCGCAATACCGGGAGACCGACTTCGCTTTCGTGAGCCGCCTGATGGAGCACGAGGGCATTTACTACTACTTCGAGCACAAGGCGGGCAAGCACACGCTCGTGTTGACCGATTCGAGCGACGTGCATGGACCGATCGCACACTATGCGTCGATCTCGTACGATGCCTGGTACGAGCCTTCCAAGGAGAAGGAATGCGTCTATGCGTGGAGCTCGGGCGCGGAATTGCAGACCGGCAAGTACGAAGTCAACGATTACGATTTCGAAAAGCCTACGTTGAGCAACCAGCAAGGCCTGCTGTCGCGCGCGACGCGGCCGAAAGTCTACGATCCGCCGGTCTACACGATGCAGGAACATCTGAGCGGCCACGTTCAGTCCAGCGATGGCGACCGCTATGCGAAGGTCGGTGTCGAGATCCGTCAGGCGCGCAACGACAGCATTTCGGGTCGATCGAGCGCGCGCGGCATCTGGCCGGGCGGTCAGTTCAAGCTCGAGCATCACGCGTGCGACGCCCAGAACCACGATTATCTGGTGGTCAGCGCCGCGTACGAAATCAATTCGGATGTCTATGTATCCACGGTGCGCGACGATCCTTCGCTGCCGTTCTTCGATTGCGCGTTCACCGCGGTGCGCAAGGAAAATCACTTCCGCTCGGAGCGGTTGACGCCCCAGCCGGCCGTGGCGGGCCCGCAGACCGCCATGGTGGTCGGCCCGGACGGCGAAGAAATCCTCACGGATAAATATGGCCGCATCAAGGTGCAGTTTCATTGGGAGCAGTTCACCCCGCCGGCCGATGCCGACGAGCGCATGAAGCGGTGCTGGGTGCGCGTGTCGCAGAGCTGGGCCGGCAAACGCTGGGGCACGTTCTTCTTGCCGCGGATCGGTCAGGAGGTGATCGTCGAGTTCGTCGAGGGCGATCCGAACCGGCCGCTCGTGACCGGTTGCGTCTATAACGCGAACACGATGCCGCCCTACGAGCTGCCGGCCAATCAGATGTTCTCGACGCTGAAAAGCAATTCGACCAAAGGCGGCGGCGGTTTCAACGAAATGCGTTTCGACGACGACAAAGGCAGCGAGCAACTGTTCTTCCACGCCGAGAAGGATCACGAGACCTGGGTCAAGAACGACATGCTGAGCAATGTCGGCAACGACCGGCATCTGAAGGTGACCGGCAACGAGTTCGTGGCGATCACCGGCGCACGCCACGACGCCGTGACGGGCGATCAGAACGCCGAGGTCGACGGCAACGCCTCGCTCAAGGTCGGGCAGAAGCTGCAGGAAAAAGTCGGCATGGACTACGCGATCGATGCCGGCATGAATATCCATATCAAGGCGGGCATGAATATCGTGATCGAAGCGGGCGCGAGTATTACGCTAAAGGCAGGCGGCGCCTTCGTGGTGATCGGCCCGGTGAGCGTGGCGGTGTCGGGCACGCCGATCCTGCTCAATTCGGGCGGCTCGGCGGGCTCCGGCAGCGGCTCGTCGCCTACCGCGCCCACCGCGCCCAAGGACGCCGACGACGGAACCAAAAAAATCAAATCGTGAGTGCTGCACCTGACCGGTTGTGGGGAGCCAAGTGAACTATCCGATTCTTTCGCTGCGGGTTGTGCGATTCAACGACGAGACGCTGGCCGAGCCGATCGCGATCGCGTTCGGCCCCGCGGGAGGCACGATTGGCCGGGCCAACGACTGCACGCTGGTGCTGCCCGATCAACAGCGCGCGATCTCGCGCGTGCATGCGCGCGTCGAGTTTCGCGGCGGCGATTATCTGCTGTGCGATCTCGGCAGCAATCCGAGCGTGCTGAATCAGCGCGCGCTGGGCGGCACTCGCGAAGCGAGACTGGCGGATGGCGACCGGCTGTTGATCGGTCCGTATCTGCTCGAAGTGTCGATCGGCGAGCAGGCGGCGGGCGTGCGCAGCCTGACGGGCGGCCATGATCCGCTCAGTGCCGCGCAGGTGCTCGGTGGTCCGTTGCCGGCCGATTTGCACGGCGATTCGCAGGGCGACGTGCTGCAACTCGGCGCGCTCGATCCGCTCGGGCAGCCGGGCTTCGGTGCACCGCAGCGGATCTCGTCGCGGCCGGGCTTTGCGGGCTCGGAGAGCGATCATGTGTCGCCGGAGTTGCAGGCGTTTTCGGCGCCGCAAGCGCCCGGGCCGGACCCGGGCCGGCCGGCAACGCCCGCCGGCGGCATTCCCGCGGACTACGATCCGCTCGCGGATGCGTTGGCGCAGTGGGAAACGCCCGGGCAGGCGGGCAGTGCATCGCCTGTCGCAGCGCAGCCTGCGTCGCACGAGCTGGCGGGATGGCCCACCGCGCCCGCGCCGGGGGCCGCGCCGTTGGGCGGCCCGACCGGCTTGCCGCCGGGTTTGCTCGATCCCGGCGCGGCAGGCTCGGCCGTGACGCCGTTCGATGACCTGTTCGGGACGCCGTCGACGTCGTTCGCGCCGTCGACCCCTGCGGTCCCGGTGGTGCCGGTCGTCGTACCCGTGGTCGCGCCCCAGGCTGCGACCGCGCGGGTGGCCGTGCCGGCCGCTGCGCCGGAGCCGTCGCCAGCCATGCAGCCCGCGTTGCAACCTGAACCGCGGCCTGAACCGCAACCGACTCCGAGCGCAGCGCCCCCTTCCGCACCGCCTCCGCTCGCGCAGACGGCCCCGGCTCGCACCGACGCCGCAGTCACCGCGAGCCCGAACGCCGCCGCCTTCCAGGCGCTGCTCGAAGGTCTCGGGCTCGACCCGACGCGCGCGCCGAACCTGCCCGAGCCGGAGTTCGCGCGGCTGATCGGCGCGATGCTGCGCGAAGCTTTGCGCGGCACCATGGGCGTGCTGCGCGCGCGCTCGATGACCAAACGCGAAGCCCGCCTCGACACGACGATGATCGTCGCGCGCGACAACAATCCGCTGAAATTTTTCCCCGACGTCGACAGCGCGCTCGCGCAAATGCTGACTGGCCGCTCGGCGGGTTACCTGCCGCCCGACGAGGCGCTCAAACGCGCCTTCGTCGATATCGAGGCGCACGAGCTGGCGGTCCTCGCCGGCATGCGCGCGGCGCTCGCGCATGTGCTGGGACGCTTCAATCCCGCCTCGATCGAAGCGCAGCTGAAAGACCCGGGTGCCCTCGAAAAAGTGCTGTCCAACCGCAAGGCGAAGCTGTGGGATCTGTTCGTCGGCTTGCAGGGGGCCGTCGCGCGCGAAGCCGACGACGACTTCCAGAAGCTCTTCGGTCAGGCGTTCAATGACGCGTACGAGGCCCAGATCGAGGAACTGCACGCGGCCCGCGAGCGTCAGCGGAAGCACCCCGCCGATCCCACCTAGAGAACGAGACAACATGTCCTGGAACAGCAAAGTCATCTGGTCGGAGGGGATGTTTCTTCAGCCCCAGCATCTGCAGCAGCACGATCGCTATCTGCAGCGGCAGCTGGAGACGCGTGCGGCCGGCCTGCGTCCGTACAGTTGGGGCTTTACCGCGCTGGAGATCGACGAGCCGCTGCTCAAGCTCGGCAAGCTCGCGCTGCTGTCCTGCTCCGGCGTGATGCCGGATGGCACGCCCTTCGATCTGCCCGCCGACGATGACTTGCCCGAGCCGCTCGAGATCCCCGACAGCACCCGCAACATGCTGGTCCAACTGGCGTTGCCGGTGCGCCGGCCGGGTGTCGCCGAGACCGGCAACGAAGCCAGCGAGGAGAACTTCGCGCGTCACCGGATCGCCGAGTTCGACGTCAACGACAGCAATGATCCGAATGCCGGCGCGGCCTTGCTCCAGGTCGGCAAACTGCGCGTGCGACTCGCGCTCGCGCCAGACGTGGCGAATGCCTACACGGCGCTCGGCGTCGCGCGCGTGCTCGAACGCCTGCCCGACAACCGCGTCGTGCTCGAAAACGACTACAGCCCGCCGTGTCTCGACTATCGGGTGGCGCGCCGTCTCGCGGCGTTCGTCGACGACCTCGTGGGGCTTCTGCATCAGCGTGGCGAAGCGCTGGCCGGACGCCTCGCGCAGCCAGGCGTGACGGGCGTCGCCGAGGTGGCCGATTTTCTGTTGCTGCAACTGATCAATCGCCACGAGCCACTGGCCGCGCATCTATCGACGATGACCGGTCTGCATCCCGAAGCGCTCTACGAGGTCGCGGTGCAACTGGCCGGCGAACTGGCGACCTTCAGCCAGGCGTCGAAGCGGCCGCCGGCCTATCCGGTGTATCGCCATGAATGGTTGCGCGAAACCTTCACGCCGGTGATCGACGACATTCGCGCGTCGCTGAGCATGGTGATGGATCCGCACGCCGTGGCGATCCCGCTCGAAGAACGCAAGTTCGGCCTGCGCGTGGCGATCGTGCCGGACAAGACGCTGTTTGCCGGCGCCACCTTCGTGCTCGCGGTGCGTGCGCAGATGCCAGCCGAACACATCCTGACCGGCTTCGCGCCTCAGGTGAAAATCGGCCCGATCGAACGCATTCGCGATCTCGTCAATCTGCAACTGCCGGGCGTCGGCCTGCGCGCGTTGCCCGTGGCGCCGCGGCAGTTGCCGTTCCATGCGGGCTTTACCTACTTCGAACTCGATCGCGGCAACGAACTGTGGAAACAGTTCGCGAATTCCGCCGGCATGGCGCTGCATGTGGCCGGCGAATTTCCCGGGCTGACGATGGAGTTCTGGGCGATTCGCCGCTGATGCATTGATTGAGGATGTTGATCGTGAGTCCTGACGAACCGCGTGGCCCCGCCGACGATCCCGGCGCGACGATTCTGATTCCGACACCCGGCGGCGCGCGGGCGGCGTTCATGGCGGCCGCGGCGACGCCCGCGCCGATGCTGCCCGCCAGCGGCGGTCTCAATCCGCTGTTGCGCGCGGCCAACCCTCTGATCGAACTGGCGCTGCCGTTGCGCCAGTTGCCGACCCATCCGAATGTCGAAGACCTGCGCAACCAGTTGATGCAAATGATCCGCAACTTCGAGGTGCAAGGCCGCGCCAACGGCATCGACGACGAGAAGCTGGGCGCCTCGCGCTACTGCCTGTGCACCTTCCTCGACGAGGCGATCGCCAGCACGCCGTGGGGGGCGGGCCTGTGGGGCAGCCGCAGTCTGCTGGTGACGTTCCACAACGAGGCTTCGGGCGGGGAGCGCTTTTTCCTGATCCTGCAGCGTCTCGCGCAGAACCCCACGGGCAATGTCGATGTGCTCGAATTGATCTACGTGATTCTCGGCCTCGGGTTCGAAGGACGCTACCGTCTGATCGACGGTGGCCGCACGCAACTCGACACGATCCGCGAACGCCTCGAACAGATGATCCGTGGCCAGCGCGGCGCGGCCGAACGCGATCTGTCGCCGCACTGGCTGCCGGTCAAGATAGAGCGCAAGCCGTTGTTGCAACTCGTGCCGTTGTGGGTGGCCGCGGCGATCGCCTGCCTCGTGCTGGTGATCGTCCATCTGGTGCTGAGCTTCAGACTCAACGACATGTCCGACCGCGTGTTCGAAGCGTTGCACGCGATCCGGGTCGCGCCGGCTCCCGTGCTCGCGTCGAAACTGGCGGCGGCGCCCAAGCCCGCGCCGAAGCTGTCGCAGTTCCTCGCGCCTGAAATTGCTCAAGGCCTTGTGCGCGTCTCGGAGTTGCCCGATCGGACCGTCGTCACGATCAATGGCGACGGTCTGTTCGCGTCGGGCAGTGCCGATCTGGCCGCGGGGTTCGTGCCGCTCGTCCAGCGGATCGGCGACGCCTTGAAGGAAGTGCCGGGCAACGTGGTGGTCGCGGGCCACACGGACAACCAGAGAGTTTTCTCGGCGCGCTTCCCGTCGAACTGGCATCTGTCGCAGGCCCGCGCCGAAGCGGTGCGCGACATGCTCGCGTCGCGGGCCGGCAACCCCGGGCGCTTCAGCGCGGAAGGACGCGGCGACGCCGAGCCGATCGCCCCGAACGACACCGCCGCGAATCGCGCGCGCAACCGCCGCGTCGATATCACGGTGCTGGCGCCGGGAGCGGCATCGTGAAGGCGCGGCTAACGAGTCAGTGGCGCGAGGCGAAGGGGAGCCGGGTATGAAGATCTTTGGCTGGCTGAGACGAACCATCGTGCTGTCGTTGCTCGGCGTGCTCGCGCTGTCGCTGATCGTTTGGGTCGAGGGGCCGCTCGTCGCGTTCGCGGGTCATGAGCCGCTCGAGAGTTCCAGCAGCCGCTGGACCGTGATCATCGTGTTGCTGCTGGTATGGGTGGTGTACTGGAGCGTGCGCTGGATCGCGGTGCGCCTCGCCAACATCCAGTTCACGCGCGTGGTCGCCCAGGGGCCGGCCGAGCCCGCGCCCGGCAAGAAGGAATCCGAGGCCGACATCGCGGCATTGAAGCAGCGTTTCGAAGCCGCCATGGCGACCTTGCGCAAGGCGCGCGTCAAGGGGCGTTTCGGCAGCCAGTATGTCTATCAGTTGCCGTGGTACATGTTCGTCGGCGCGCCCGGCACGGGCAAGACCACGGCGCTGTTGAACTCCGGGCTCAAGTTTCCGCTCGCGGATCGGCTCGGCAAGCAGTCGATCGGCGGCGTGGGCGGCACGCGCAATTGCGACTGGTGGTTCACCGACGATGCGGTGCTGCTCGATACCGCGGGCCGCTTCACCACCCAGGATAGTTTCGCCGAAGCCGATCAGGCCGCGTGGGCCGGCTTCCTGCAACTGCTGCGCAAGTATCGTCCACGCCGGCCGCTCAATGGCGTGATCGTGGCCTTGTCGACGCGCGACCTGCTGCAACTCTCCGAGACGCAACGCGCGCAGCAGGCGCAAGCCGTGCGCGAACGGCTCAGGGAACTGTACGGCCTGCTCGGCATGCGTTTCCCGGTCTACGTGATCGTGACCAAATGCGATCTGCTCGCGGGCTTCGCCGAGTTTTTCGACGATCTCGGCCGCGACGAGCGCGAACAGGTATGGGGCATGACGTTCCCGTTCACCGAGCAAGGCTCGCCCGACGACGCACTGGCCACCTTTCCCGCCGAATTCAATGCGCTGGAAAAGCAACTGCAAGCCCGTGTGCTGAACCGCATGCAGCGCGAGACCGATGTGCGCCGGCGTGCGCTCGTGTATGGATTTCCGCAGCAGTTCGCAGGTCTGCAAGCCGTGCTGAAAGGCTTTCTCGACGAAACCTTCAGCACCTCGCGCTTCGAGCAGTCCGCGCTGCTGCGTGGGGTGTATTTCACGAGCGGCACCCAGGAAGGCCGGCCGATCGATCGCGTGATGAGCGCGGTGGCCTCGGCGCTCGGCTTCCAGCAACAGGTCGTGCTGCCCGATCCGGCGAGCGGGCGCGCGTACTTCATCACGCGGCTGCTGCGCGGCGTGATCTTCGAGGAAGCCGGGCTCGCGGGCGTGAACCAGACGGTGGAGCGGCGCCGCGCGTGGTTCCAGCGCGCCGCGCTGGCGGCGATCGGCATCGTCACGGTGCTGGCGCTGGTGCTGTTCTTCGTCAGCTATCAACGCAACAGCGCCTACGTTGCCGATGTTCAACGGCATGTCGCCGATCTGCAGAAGCTCGCGCAGACGACCCAGCCGGGCGACAACCCGCTTGCGCTCCTGCCGCTGCTCAATGCCGCGCGCGATCTTCCCGGCGGTTACGCGGACCGCGACAAGAGCGTGCCGTGGCTGTCACGCCTCGGCCTTTATCAGGGCGACAAGCTCGGCCTCGAAGCGCAGACGAGCTATCGTCGATTGTTGCGACAGACCTTGCTGCCGCTGGTGGTGAGCCGCATGGAAGAAGAACTGCGCCGCGGTGACGCGAACAATCCCGACTTCCAGTACGAAGTCCTGCGCGCGTATCTGATGCTGGGCGACTCGCTGCACTTCGACGCCGACTCGGTGCGCTTGTGGGCCGACGTCGATTGGCGCCGCGGACCGTTGCGCGATGCGAGCGACGATCAGCGCAACGATCTCGACGGCCATCTCGCCGCGCTGTTCCAGCCGTCGCGCTTCGACGCCTCGCTGCCGCTCGACAAGGATCTGATCGCGCAGGCGCGGGCGACGCTCGCCAAAATGCCGCTGACTCAGCGCCTGTTCAACCGCGTCAAACGCGATCTCGAACAGAGCAGACTGCCGGAGTTCAGCGTCGCCAACGCGGCGGGGCGCAATGCCGCGCTGGTGCTCGTGCGCAAGAGCGGCGCGCCGTTGACGCGCGGTGTGTCAGGCGCGTACACCCGCGCGGGCTATCAGAAGTTCGGCCAGTTGCGCGACGCGGCGGTGATCGATATCGCGAAGGACGATTGGGTGCTGGGCCGTCAGGAGTCCGTGTTGACGCCGACGGGTCTCCAGGATCTGAAGGCGGGTATCACGCGGCTTTACTACGACGAGTACATCCGCCAATGGGACGCGTTGCTCAACGACATCGACGTGGTGCCGTTCGACGGCGTGGAGCAAGGCGCGCGCGTGGCTAACGTGCTCGCGGCGCCCGACTCGCCGCTGCGCTCGCTGATGCTGGCCGCCGCGCAGGAAACCACGCTGGGCAACACGAAAACCGGCGCTTCGATGGCGGAGCAGGGCGTGGCCGCGTTGACCAACAAACTCGATGCAGCCAAGAAGCGTCTCGAGAACGCGCTCGGCAATCAGCCGGAAGAGGCGCCGGCGCCCGCGCCGGCCGAACTGAATCCGGTCGATGCGCATTTCCAGGCGCTGCATGATCTCGCCGGCAAACCGGGCGCACCGGGTCCGGTTCCATTGGACACGCAACTCGCCGCGCTGAAGGACGCGGCGACCTATCTCGAGGCCGCGGACTCGGCGCGTCGTCAGGGCTTGCCGCCGCCGCCCGGCGATGCGCTGAACAAGCTCAAGCTGGTCGCGCAAGGATCGCCGCCACCGCTCGCGGCGGTGGCGACCAACGTCGCCGGCGGGGCGGGGTCGCTGATGGTCGGCGGCGAGCGGGCGCGCCTGAACGCGTTGTGGCAGGCGAATGTGGCGCAGCTGTGCCGGCAGGCGCTCGACGGCCGCTATCCATTCGTGCGCGGCTCCACGCGCGACGTCGCGCCCGACGATTTTGGCAGGCTGCTGAGCCCAGGCGGTTTGATCGACGATTTCTTCACGAAGAACCTCGCGACGATGGTCGACATGTCGGGTCCGCAATGGCGCTGGCGCACCGGCGTCGACACGCTCGGCATCCCGGTCGACGTGCTCGCCCAGTTCCAGCGCGCGGCGCAGATCCGCGATGCGTTCTTCCGGGCCGGCGGCCGCGACGTGTCGGTGCGTTTCACCGTGAAGCCGCTGAACGTCGATCCGTCGATCACGCAGTTCACGCTCGACATCGATGGGCAGCAAATGGTCGTCAAACCCGACGCGCCGCAATCGATGGTGTTCCAGTGGCCGAGCGGCAAGGGCACCGGTCAGGCGCACGTCGAGTTCACGCCGGCGGGCAGCGCGCCGGCGGCGCGCGCCGATGGCCCGTGGGCATTGCTGCATCTGATGGACGACGCGCATCTGCAACCGACCTCGCAACCGGACCGCTTTCGCCTGAGCTTCGACTCGGATGGCCGGCGCGCGGAATTCGAACTCGCGGCGAGCAGCATCGTGAACCCGTTTCGCCGCGCCATGCTCGAGCAGTTCCGCTGTCCGGACCGGCTATGAGCGGCGAGCTTGCACTGGAGCCGACTTCCGCGCCCGGTTTCTTCGGCAAGGTCCGCACGCATGGCGATTTTGTAGGACGGCGCTTGCCGGTCGAATTCGTCACGCGTTGGGATGAGAGCTTGCAGGAAGGCATGTTGCTGGCACGGCAGCGCTTTGGCGCGCAGTGGCTCGAGTTGTATCTGAACGCGCCGGTGTGGTGTTTCGCGCTGGGCGCGGGACTGTATGGTCCGAGCGCGTGGGCGGGCGTTCTGACGCCGGGCGTGGACCGGGTGGGGCGCTATTTTCCGTTCACGGTTGCGCAGGCGATGGACGGCGCCGAACTCGTGCGCAGACTGGCCGATGCGCAAGGATGGTACGACCGCTTGGTGGCGCTGGCATTGGCGACACTGACGCCCGAATTCGCCCTCGATGCATTCGACGCGACGTTGCGAGCCGAGAGCCTGTTCAACGAGGATCGCGCAGCGACGCCGTGGCGGCTCGCCCGACCTGACGCAGCCGACGGCGGATTCGCAGCCTTGCTCGAACAGAACGCGGCGCCGGGACACGCGATCTGGTGGAGCGACGGATCGCCGGCCGTGCCGGCTTCGGTGAGAATTTCCGCGGGTGCGGTGACCGGTTTGCAACTCGCGAGTCT
>DATAQT010000445.1:0-3277 GCA_036264535.1 Paraburkholderia sp.
GATTCATGATCAGATCCCCCGTCGTTCTGTGCGTCCACCCTTGATCACCGGTGGCATTCTGCGCGCTTGAGAATGACATTATGTGGCGCGCAGATGTCAGGGGGTTAACCACGAAAACAACATGACTTTTCGTTTGCGCAGGCTTGGCGAGCGTGCGGCGCTCGAACGTGCCGATACAGATCTGCGACACCCCGGCGAGGCACGTATAGAACACCGCAAGGGGCCAGCGCCGCGCAGATCGAGCGGATTGGACGGCAGCAGCTGATGGCGCGCTCGGCCTGAGCGCGCGGCTTCGTTTCTTCAACTGACCGCTTCGAAAATGTCCCGCAGCCACTGTGCGAACACCCGCACCCGCGACGACAACTGCCGGTTCTGCGGATACAGCACCGACACCGGCAGCGGCGGCGGCGGATAGTCCGCGAGAATGATGCGCAGCCGCCCCGCGGCCAGTTCGCCGTCGACGCGATAGCGCGGCACCTGCACGATGCCGAGCCCGGCAATGGCCGCGCCCGCGTACAGTTCGGCGCCGCTCACCGATACCGCCGACGGCAGCACCAGCGCGGTGTCGCGCCCGTCGACGCGGAATTCGAGCGGCACCGGCTTGCCGGTCGCGCTCGACACGTAGTTGACCGCGCGATGCGTCGACAGCGCGGCAGGATCGGACGGCTCGCCATACGCGGCCAGATACGCGGGACTCGCGACCGTGACCTGCTGCAACTGCGCGACGCGCCGCCCGACCATCGACGAATCCTGCAGCACACCCGCGCGCAGCACGCAATCGATGCCCTCGCGCACGAGGTCGACGAGCCGGTCGTCCTCGCCGATCATCAGCTCGATGTCCGGAAAGCGCGCGAGAAACGCGGGCAGCGCCGGCACCACGAAATGCCGCGCGAGCGTGCCCTGCACGTTCACGCGCAGCAGCCCCTTCGGCGCGAGATTGGAAAACGCCCCCTCGGCCTCCTCCATGTCGGCGATCAGGCGCACGCAGCGCTGGTAGTGCGCCTCGCCGTCGGGCGTGAGCCGCACCGTGCGCGTCGTGCGTTCGAGCAGGCGCGCGCCGAGCCGCTGTTCCAGGCGCTTCATCAGGTTGGTGACGGTCGCGCGCGGGATTTGCAGATCGTCGGCGGCACGCGTAAAGCTCTGGCGCTCGGCGATCCGCACGAATACGCGCATTTCCTCGAATCGGTCCATATCGGCGGATTATTAATGCAAATGGAATGATGATGGCGAGTCTAACCTGATTATCTCTGCGACAAAAGCGAACATGATTCACCTCACCGATCCACCACCTTCTGCAAGGAAACGAATCATGAACACGAACCAACAACCGAAAGTCGCCATCGTGACGGGCGCATCGCGCGGCATCGGCATGGCCATCGCACAGCGGCTCGCCAAGGACGGCTACGCGGTCGCCGTCAACTACGCATCGAGCGCGGGCGAAGCCGACGCGCTCGTCGCCGCGATCCGCGAAGCCGGCGGCAAGGCGGTCGCGGTGCAGGCCGACGTGTCGAAGGCCGCCGACGTGCGCCGCATGTTCGAGATCACGGAACGCGAACTCGGCAAGGTCCACGTGCTCGTCAACAACGCAGGCGTGATGAAGCCCGCGCCCATCGCCGACACGCCCGACGCCCTTTACGACCAGACCTTCGACATCAACGTACGCGGCACCTTCAACACGCTGCGCGAAGCGGCCGCGCGCCTCAACGACGGCGGACGCATCGTCAATTTCTCGACCAGCGTGCTCGCGCTGAACCTGCCCGGCTACGGCACCTACACGGCGACCAAGGCGGCCGTCGAAGCGTACACGCGCGTGTTCGCGAAGGAACTGCGCGGGCGCAACATCACGGTGAATGCGGTCGCGCCGGGACCGATCGCGACCGCGCTGTTCCTCGAAGGCAAGACCGACGAGCAGATCGAGACGTTCGCGAAGATGCCGCCGCTGCAACGCCTCGGCGAGCCGGAAGACGTGGCGGGCGTGATCGCGTTTCTGGTCGGCCCGGACGCCGGATGGGTCAATGGGCAGGTACTGCGCGCCAACGGCGGCCTGGCTTGATGGCAGGCGGTGCTCCAGAGCACGGCCGCGCCGGAGCACCGCGGCGCGGCGGCGCACCGTTTAAACCGCCTTCGGATTGCGCTCGGCGAAGCCTTCCTGATGCCAGTACGGATACGCGGGACGCACCGCGCTCGCCGCGTCGAGCTTCGCGACCTGCTCGGGCGTCAGATTCCAGCCGACCGCGCCAAGGTTCTGCCGCAGTTGCTCCTCGTTGCGCGCGCCGATCAGCACCGTCGCGACGGTCGGCCGTTGCAGCAGCCAGTTCAGCGCGATCTGCGGCACGGTCTTGCCGATTTCGGCGGCGACTTCGTCGAGCGCGTCGAGTACGTTGAACAGATACTCTTCCGGCACCGGCGGCCCCATGTCGGCGGTCTTGTGCAGACGGCTCGTTTCCGGCAGCGGCTGACCTCGCTTGAGCTTGCCCGTCAAGCGCCCCCAGCCGAGCGGGCTCCACACCACCGCGCCGACGCCCTGGTCGACGCCGAGCGGCATCAGTTCCCACTCGTAATCGCGCCCGACCAGCGAGTAGTACGTCTGATTCGCGACATAGCGCGGATAGCCGTAGCGGTCCGAGATATCGAGTGACTTCATCAGATGCCAGCCGGAGAAATTCGACACGCCGATATAGCGGATCTTGCCCGCGCGCACGAGATCGTCGAGCGTGGACAGCACTTCGGGAATCGGCGTTTTCGCGTCGAAGCCGTGCAACTGGAACAGGTCGATGTAATCGGTTTGCAGGCGCTTGAGCGCCGCATCGACCGCCTGGATCAGATGGAAGCGCGACGAGCCGACGTTGTTCGGATCGTCGTCGAAACGGAAGGTCGCCTTCGTCGAGATGATCGCTTTGTCGCGCTTGCCCTTGAGCGCCTCGCCGAGCACCGACTCGGATGCGCCCCGCGAATAGATGTCGGCGGTGTCGAACATCGTGACGCCTGCTTCGAGGCAGATGTCGATCAGACGCCGCGCTTCGGCGACGTCGGTCTCACCCCACGCCTGAAAAAATTCACCCTTGCCGCCAAACGTACCGGTGCCGAAACTCAGCACCGGCACCTTGAAACCCGATGCGCCCAGATGTCGGTATTCCATTGAACAATCTCCGTGGCATTGCCGTCGATGAACGGAGGTTCAGTCTACGCGTGTCCACGAAAACACGTCATCAAGCCGACGCGCTCAACCCCGCAAGCGCATCGCGCACGGCGTCGATCACGCTGCTCCAATCGCCGA
>DATAQT010000446.1:0-19135 GCA_036264535.1 Paraburkholderia sp.
GTCGGCATCGAAATGGCGCAGGCCTATCGCCGCTTCGGCAGCCGTGTGACGCTCATCGAGCGCAGTGCCCGGTTGATGGCACGGGAAGACGCGGACGTGAGCGACGAGATGCTTCGCATTCTGCGCGCCGAAGGGATCGAGGTCGTGCTGAACGCCGAGGTGATCAACGTGGAAGGCCGCTCCGGGACGCGTGTGCGCATCGTGCTGCGCACCGCTTCTGGCGAGCACGCGATCGATGGCAGTGACATCCTCGTTGCGTCAGGACGCATTCCGAACACGGCCGACATCGGATTGGAACAGGCAGGCATCCAGCTCGACGAACGCGGGTACATTCGCGTCAACGAGCGGTTGCAGGCTTCGGCGCCGGGCGTCTGGGCCATCGGTGAAGGCGCGGGCAGCCCGCAGTTTACGCACGTATCGGTGGACGACTTCAGGATCGTGCGCGACAACATGGCCGGCGGAAATCGGACCACGACCGATCGCCTGGTTCCGTACACGCTATTCACCGATCCGCCGCTCGCTCGTGTGGGATTGAACGAAAGCGACGCGCTGCGTGACGGCATAGCCGTTCGCGTCGCGACGCTGCCGATGAGCAATGTGCTGCGGACTCAAGCGACCGACGAAGCACAGGGGTTCATGAAGGTTCTCGTCGGTGCGAACGATGATCGTATCCTTGGCTTCACGATGATCGGCGCGGAAGCGGGAGAAGTGATGGCCGCGATGCAGACGGCGATGCTCGCTGATCTTCCGTATCAGAAGCTGCGTGACGCGGTTATCTCGCATCTTACTTTCGCTGAAGGGTTGGGGCCGCTTTTGTCGAAGGTACCGGGGAGAATCGCGGAGAGGGGTGTTAGCGGCTGAAGGTTACAAGCAAGACGCTTCCTGTCCAGGGGTATCCGGATTTCGTGGGTCACTCTCGAGGTGCCGCTTGTCCACATCTCGAAGCTGCAATTCGAGCGGCGCGTCCACTCGGAAATCTGCCCGGTGCGCAATCCGGGCAGATCGGCCAAAGCCGACAATTGCCGATCGGGCGTGGTGGGGCTGCTGCGGGTTGCATCGACATTCAAATTTGCTTGCCATGGACTACGAAGAGACTATGCTTTGCTTGAGCAAGTATCCCAGCCAGCGCTCGCCTGGGGCAGGTCCGGCCTTCGTCAAGATGCCTTCGCCAGGCGCTTACAGCGGTCTTGCCTCGCTGGCGGGTCGCTCGTATCCTGCCGTCTCGCCCAACGCCAAGGAGGCAGACATGCCCGTGCCCAAGGTCAAGCTCGCGGACTCCGCGGCGTTCCGGTCGGTCCTGTCAGAGCAGGAGTGGAACAACATCTCGAACCTGTTCGCCACGCGCGGCAAGGCGTGGCCCGAGCACGAGAAGCTGCTGAAGGAGCAGGCGGCCGAACCCGACGAGTCCGCGTTCCATTCGATCCCGCGGCATGGTCCGCAGACCGGGTGGGAAGCCCAGCTCATCCGCCTGGTGACCGGCCGCACGCCGGACCAGCACGAAGACCCGATGGGCGTGAAGGACGCGGTCAAGAAGTACCGCGACAAGGAAAGTCAGCCGCTCAACGAGCGCGGCAAGATCCGCTTCGCGAAGGCCAATTCGGTCGGCGCCTTCCTCTCGCCCGAGGTGGAAATGGCGGCCATCACGCTGGCCCGTAACAAGGCGGATCCGCTGATGAAATTCCGCTACGCGGAGACCAAGGCTGGGAACGCGACCCAATGGCAGCCCTTCGACTACATCGATGTCGTCGTGAAGCCGCCCTACGGGCTGGCCGGCGTGAGCTTCTATCGCAACAAGAACGCGACGAAGCTGGTCGAGAGCGATGCCGTGCAGGCGATCGAGGACTTCGTCAACAGCCGGCGCATCGCCCGCAGTGCGAGCGCAAAGCAGAGCGGGCGCACCTGGGAGCGCACGCGCAACATCCTGCGTGGGATGGACGAAGAGGGCCGGGAGAACTACCCGCACTACCGCATGGGAGCCAAGCGCGACTTCGGGTTGCGCTTCACTAGCATGCAGGACCTGCTCGAACACCTGGAGGTGAGCGCGATCTGGATGAAGTACGTCAACGTCGCGCTGCGCCGCATCGGGAATGCCTGGCTTGTGCACACGGCCTATGCGGTCGGCGGCGTCTCCTACGTCGCCACCGGCGACCACATCGGCGACGAGAAGCAGAAGTTCGCGGCCAAGCCCAAGTGCGAGCCCACGGTGAAGTCGGGCAAGTGGACCGGCAAGCTCAAGACGACCGAGACCGGACCCGAGGTCTTGATCGATCCCGCCAGCCTGCTGTAGCCGGGGGTGGGCCGCCCCTGCTCGCGCAGCCCGGACGCGCTCGTCGAGTCCCCCGCGGCCACGAGGCCCGGTGACTCTATTCCTTGAGAAATGACTCCTTGATCCGCCCCACCGCTCGTAGCGAAAGAGCAGCGACGGTCAACGCAGGATTGACGGCCGCGGAAGAAACAAAGGGGCTCGCATCAGTGATGAACAGATTCTCGCACTCGTGCGCTTGTCCCCAACGATTCAACGGCGCGGTATTCGGATCATCGCCCATCCGAACAGTGCCGGACTGATGCCCGGGTCCCCGCCGCTCGAATAGCATGGAGCCGGTCCGATAAAAGCCCGCGTCCTGCAGACATCCCTTCCAGCGTTTGATCAGAGCCACGTGGGTCGACATATTGGTACGCTGGCTGAAGTCGAGAACCATCCGTCGACCATCCAGCCGTATCTGATTTCGCTCGTGCGGAAGGTCTTCACTATTCAGGAAGAAGTCGAGCGTATGTTTGCTGATGTGGCCCAGCAACCACTCGGGAATGCGAGGAAGCCCGGCCTTCAGGATGGCGCCGTCAACGCGACCGAGGAGCTGGATGTTACCGAGGGGCGGCCCGCCCGCTCCGTCCGAGAGGTAGAAATCATTGACGGCGAAAGTCTTCTGGTAGACCGAATCGTTTCTGAAGCGCCAGTCAAAGCCGATCACGATGCTTTGGTTATGCGCCATCAGGTTACGGCCCACTTGCCCTGAACGGTTGACAGTCTTTTCGATATCCGATGCCAAAAGGATAGCGGCCGTCGGGATGGCTCCCGCTGCGAGGACAACCAGGTCCGCACGCAGCCGATGCGTCTGACCGTCGCATTCGTACTCGACGCCGGTTGCACGCTTTCCATCGGCGGAAAACAATACTCGCTGAACTACAGCGCCACTCGTGATGCCGACATTCGGATAGCGAAGCGCGGGCAACAGTGCGCAATTCTCGGCGTCCATCTTGCCTTCCCGGGCGTCCGGAAAGCCATCCCATCCGGTCTTGCCATGCTCGAGCCACGTCTTGAGATCGATGCCCAGCGGCAACGCACAAGGGTGAAGGCCGATGCCTTCAAAGCGAGCGCGGGCCTCGGCGATCGCCTTTTCGTCCGGAACGGGCGGGTACGGCAGAGCGGAGTTGCGCGGCGGTTCGGTCGGGTCTTGCGAGGCATCGCCACGCACCTGATACAGGCGCTCAGCCTGTTCGTACCATGGCTCCAGCTCGGCGTATCGAATGGGCCATGCAAGCGTATCGCCTTCGGGATAGGACACCCCGTCAAAGTCACGTTCGCGGAAGCGATACAGGACACCGCCGTAAAACTTCGTCATGCCACCGTGACAGAAGCGGTTACCGGCAGCGATTGCTTCGCCGCTGGGCAGATACCAGAGCCCATCCGACTTGAAATGGTTGCGCTGATAGACCGCGCGCGCATCGCGATTCTGCGCGCTCGCAGAGAGTTGCCCGCCTCTCTCGAGAATGGTGATGTTCGCTCCCGTCGAGGCGAGACCGAGCGCTGCGGTAGCGCCTCCCATCCCGGAACCGATAATGACGATATCTGTTGTAGTCGTGGTCATCGAAATGTGTTGACTCGCATCGATACGATCCGGGCCCGCGCCGGGTCCAGGGGGTACGCCGGCGACAGCATACCGCCGCTTCGGGCGTCGCGCCATGGTCATATCAACATGGTCATTTTGCGCTCGGGTGCATCCGATCGAGTCAGGGAATAACCAACGCCTTCCTTCGGTCTTGCAGGTAGGACAGACACGAAATGGGTGATGAAATGAACATCGTCGACATGGCCCGTACCTCGGGATTGGTCGTCATTCTCGACGGCAGAATCGGGCGCGAGGAATACCAGAGCGTATGCGGCTCGCTATCGGCATTACAGCGATTCGCCGAAGCGGTGCGTGAGGGCGAGGCGAATCAGCGCGACGTTGACATCGACGCCGCCCGAATGCGTGGGCGGCGTCGCGCGCTTCTTTAGAACTTATGCCGCAGTCCGATACGCGCCATCGCCTGCCGGCTGTTCGACGACGAATCATCCGCGGCGGTCAGATAGGCATTGTCGAGCGCGGTACCCGAATGACCGTTGACCTTCATGAACGTCCCGCCGATGTACACGTCGGTGCGCCTGGACAGACTGTAATCGGCGATCAGCCCGAACATCTGCCAGTGCAGTTTCGCGTTGCTTTGCGACGCATCGAGCTTACCCTGCGTGTAGTAATACATTCCACCGACCATCAACGCCGGCGTAACGAAATACGTGGCGTTGACTTCGAAGTTGTCGAACTTCAGAGAAGACAACGTCTGTCCCGGCGGAACGATCGAGCCGCTGATGTACTGGAACGAGGTCGGATCTTTCAGATCGGTATGCGTGTACACGAAGCCGAGCGTCGACTGGCCGATCTGATAGCTGAGGCCCGCGCCGTACACAGTTTGGCGGCTCGCGAGAAAACCGGCGTCATCGGTCGTGACCGCGCCCACCGTATTCGCGCCCGGATCGTTGACGTTCAGGTAGCCCGCCCCGATCGTCAACGGTCCGTTCGTATAGCCCGCGCCGACGCTCTGCGCATTGTTCTTCGAGAACTGTCCCGCGCTGTTCGAGAACGCATAGGTGGTACTCAACTGGAAGCCCGACCAGTTCGCACTATTGAACTGCACCGCGTTATCGAGCCGGAAGAAGTTGTCGGTGTTGTCGTTGCCGAACGGGTGGTCGAACATAAAACCGCCCCAGTTGCCGTTCGCGGTCAGCGGCCCGAGAAATTCGACGAGCGAATCGTACTGGCGGCCGAACGTCAGCGAACCGACGCCATCCTTCGACATCCCCACATAAGCCTGGCGCCCGAACATCCGGCCGCCTTCCATCAGACGCCCGCTGCTCGCATCGAAGCCGTTCTCGAGCCGGAACACCGCCTGCAGGCCGCCGCCGAGATCCTCGGAACCCTTTATCCCCCAGCGGCTGCCCTGCGCTTCACCGCTCATCAATTCCCAGTTCGAGTGTCCGCCCACGTTGCTCGTATAGGTCAAGCCCTCGTCGATCAGCCCGTATAGTGTGACGCTGCTCTGCGCGTGCGCACTCACCCCGATGCCGCCAGCAATCAATAGTCCTGCCAATTGTTTTTTCTGCATTTTTCCAGCCCCATTTGAAATAGTCGTTATGTGCCGCCTTGCCCGTTCAGGTCTGGTTACTCGCCGTAGATGTCGAAGTTGAAGTACTTGTGCTCGAGCTTGTCGTAGGTGCCGTTCTTGCGGATCGTCTCGAAGGCCTGATTGATCTTCGCGATCAGTTGCGCGTCACCTTTGCGAGCGCCGATCGCAATACCTTCGCCGGTCGCGCGCGGATCCTTGACCTCGGCGCCCGCGAACGCGAACGGCTTGCCGCGCGGCGTGCGCAAGAAGCTCAGCTCGGCCTGGATCGAGGCCTGGAACGATGCGTCGAGACGGCCCGTCGAGAGGTCTTCGTAGATCTGGTCGGGACTTTGATACGAGACGATCGTCACGCCCTTCGGCGCCCACTCCGCGCGCGCGTACGTCTCCTGCACAGCGCCCTGCTGTACGCCGATGCGATGACCGCGCAGCGATTCCGCGGTCGGCTGCAGCGTCGATCCTGCCGGCGCGACGAGACGTGCCGAACCTCCATAGAGCTTCTGGGTGAAATCGACCTGCTCGCGGCGTGCGGGAGTCGCCGTCATTGCCGAGAGAATCGCGTCGAACTTGCGTGCCTTGAGCGCGGGAATGATGCCGTCGAAGCTCTGCTCGACCCACACGCAATGCACATTCATTTGCGCGCAGATCGCGTTGCCGAGGTCGATGTCGAAGCCGACCAACGAGCCGTCGGGCGTCTTCGATTCGAACGGCGGGAACGTCGGATCGACGCCGAACGCGAGTGTCTGCGGATTCGCCGCGGACGCATGAAGCGGTACGGCGCTCAGCGCGAAACCGCACGCACACAGCGACGCGAAAATAGTCGAACGGATCAGTCGTTTCATGATGTCTCCAAGCCAGAAAGAGGCGCGCTCGCGCGAATCGAGCGACAGGTCGCCGTCGATGTTATTGAAGCCACAGGCAGGCGACGGCCCCTGCCCACAGCCTGTTCAAACACGTCGGCTCAGGACAGGAAGCGCTCGGCGAGCCGTACCCAGTAGCTCGCGCCGATCGGCAGGATCTCGTCGTTGAAGTCGTAGCCGGGGTTGTGCGCCATGCAGCCGCCCTTACCCTCGCCGTTGCCGACGAGCAGATAGCAGCCCGGGCACTGTTCGAGGATGTACGCGAAGTCTTCGCTGGCCGTGATCGGCCGTATGTCGTGAACGAGGGCTTCGTCGCCGAGCCAATCCCGCACGACGGACTGCGCGAGCCGCGTCTCTTCGGGATGATTGAACAGCACGGGGTAGCCGCGCTCATAATCGATCTCGGCGCGCGCGCCATACGCCTGCGCGTGCGCATGAGCGAGCGCGGTGACGCGCTCCTGCAAACAGTCGCGCACGTCCTTGCTCAGCGAGCGCACCGACAGCCGGATTTCGACGCTGTCAGGAATGATGTTGGCCGCGCTGCCGCCGTGAATCGCGCCCACTGACACGATGCCGGTTTCGAGCGGATCGACATTGCGCGCGACGACGGTCTGCAAGCCCATCACGAGCGATGCGCTCGCGACGACCGGATCGACCGCCTTGTGCGGCACCGCGCCGTGGCCGCCATAACCGACGATGCGAATCGTCACCGTGTCGGCGGCGGCCATGAACGGCCCCGCGAGGAAGCCGAAGCGACCGGCAGGAAAGCCCGGCATGTTGTGCATCGCGAACACTGCATCGCATGGAAAGCGTTCGAGCAGACCGTCGTCGAGCATCTTGCGCGCGCCGCCGCCGTACTCTTCGGCCGGCTGAAAAATCAGGTTCAGCGTGCCCGTGAAGCTGCGCGATTCCGCGAGACAGCGAGCCGCGGCGAGCAGCATCGCGGTGTGGCCGTCGTGGCCGCACGCGTGCATCACGCCGTCGCGCTTGCTCGCATACGCCAGTCCGGTCGTCTCGGAGAGCGGCAACGCATCCATGTCGGCGCGCAGGCCGAGCGACTTGCCGCAGCCATTCGTCAGCGTGCCGACGACGCCCGTGCCGCCGAGGCCGCGATGCACGGTGTAGCCCCATTCGGCGAGGCGCTGCGCGACAAGCTCGCTCGTTTCGAATTCCTCGAAACTCAGTTCGGGATGCGCATGAATGTGCCGCCGCAGCGACACCATTTCGGCTTCGAGCGCGCGCATGCGCGGCGGAATAAATTCGTTGAGGGATGTATCGAATGAGCGGGACATGATGCCTCCTTTGAGGGAACTGTCGGCGCATCATAGGGAGGCCATTTTTCGGCGGGAAGCCGCAGTTTTGTTATATTGATAACCATTGGTTGTCACCGTGTTCAGCCCCTTCCTTGACCTTTCTCTACCCTCCCTGACCGATGAAACTCCACCAGCTTCAGGCGCTCGTGACGGTCGCCGACGCCGGCAGCATCCGCGCGTCGGCACGTCTGCTCGGCGTCTCCCAGGCAGCGGTCACGAAGGCTTTGCGCGAACTTGAAAAGGACCAGCAGCTGATGCTGCTGTCGCGCAGCCCGAGCGGCGTCAGTTTCACCGAGGCGGGACAGACGCTGCTCAGTCACGCGCGGCAGATGATGGGTCAGCTCGAACGCGCGAACGAAGACCTCGCCAGGCTGCGCGGCGATCAGACGGGCAAGCTGGCGATCGCGGTGACGCCCCTCGTGATGCTCGTCTTCATGGCGGAGACGATCACGCTCTTCCGGCAGCAGATGCCGAAGATCAGGCTCGAGATTTTCGAGGGATTGACGACCGTCGCGCTGCCGCGACTGCGCGACGGGGTGATCGATCTCTCGGTCGCGCCGCTGTCGTCGGCGGTGCCGAGCCGTGAGTTCGATCACGAACTGTTGTTCTCGTACGAGTCGTGCGTGATCGCGCGGCGTGGGCATCCGCTCGCGGACCGGCGCTCGATTCACGATCTGCTCGAGCACGACTGGGTAGCGAATTACACGGCGGCGAGCTACGAAGGAATGATGCGCAACATCTTCTGGCAACACGGCGCCTCGCTCGAGCCGCATCGGCTGCACTGCGCGCATTCGAGCACGTTGCTGACCGAACTGGCGCGTCATAACGACATGCTGACGCACTGCCCGCGCGCCCTTCTGCTGACCGATGCGATGAGCCAGTGGGCACAGCCGCTCGATCTGGTCGAGCGGTTCGATCAGAGCCGGGTCGCCGTGATCGGGCTGCACAACACGATGCGCAGCGACGCGAGCCAATGTTTCGTGGAGTGCCTGTCGACGGTGATCCGCAAGCGCAGCCGCTCGGCGAAGGCGCACAACCGCGCGCTGTTCGATCTGCTCGACGTACTGCTTTGATGGGGGTGTCGGGAAGTGCGCTGAGGTGCGCTGACCTCGGTTACGGCTTCAAAACGACCTGCGCGTCCTCGTCGACGGTGACCTGCACCGCATCGAGACTCGCCCCCGCGCACGGTCCTTCGATGCAATGCCCGTCCTCGAAGCGGAACAACGCGCTGTGATGCGCGCACATCAACACCTGCGAGCGGTAGCACAGCACATCGCCGGGCTCGAAATCGAGCGGCACCGAAAAATGCGGGCAGCGATTCGCATAAGCCCACACCTGCTCTCCGCGCCGCACGACCACGACCGGCACGCCAGCGGCCGTCGCATCGACGACTCGCGCGCCGCCATCGGGCACGTCGGCGAGCGGACATAGCGGCGTTGTGCTCATCGCTCAAACTCTCCGTTCCGGATTGCCGAGGCTCCAGTCCCACGGACGAATCTCGACGCAATCGAACAGTCCCGCCTGCATATACGGATCGTTGCTGACGAACTCCATCACGTCGTCGATCCGTTCCGCTTCGACCACCAGCAAGGTGCCGTTCATTGCATCGCATTGTGGCGCGAGCGTCGGGCCGCCGAGGCGCACGAACACGCCGCGATGCGTATTGCCGCGCAACCAGGTCCGATGCACCGGGCGCACGCGCTCGCGCACTTCGCGCATGCCGGGCTTGTCGGTGGCGAATACCGCGAAAAAACGTGCCATCGTCGTCAGCTCCGATCGAGGATGAAGTCGTAGCGCGCCTCGCGAAACGCTCCATCGAAACCAAAGCGGCGCGCGAGTTCGTGATCCGCCGAGCGCTCGCGATACTCGACCATCAGCGACGGCTTCACGCCGAACACCGCGTCTGAACTCAAATAGGGATCCTCGCGATCGAACACGTGAGTGACGAGCGTACGATGCCCCGGCGCGTCGATCATGAAGTGCAGATGCGCGGGCCGCCACGGATGCCGTCCGGTCGCTTCGAGCATGCGGCCGACCGGGCCGTCGGTCGGAATCGGATAGCTGACCGGCACGATCGTCGAAATCGCGTAGCGGCCTTCGGCGTCGGTGCGGAAGCGTCCACGCAGATTGCCGTGCGGCTGCTCGGTGTCCTGTCCCGAGTACATGCCGTTGTCGGCGGTCTGCCAGACGTCGAGCACCGCGTTTGCAAGCGGCTCGCCGTCCGTCGACAGCACACGGCCATGCACGAGAGCCGGCGTGCCGGGCGTGAAGGCGATGTTCTCGCCATACGCGCGCTCGGGCATGCCGCGAATATAGAACGGGCCGAACACGGTGGTGTCGGTCGCGCCCGTCGCGAGGCGGTGATTGATCGCGTCGACCAGCATCGACACCCCGAGCGTATCCGAGAGCAGGATGAATTCCTGGCGCACGAGGTCGTCGCACATCTTGCCGGTATCGGTCAGAAAGCGAATCGCCGACATCCACTCGGCCTCGGTCGGCTCGACTTCACGCACGAACGCATGCATGTGCCGCACGAGGCTTTGCATCAGCGTGCGCAGCCGTTCGTCGGGCGTGCCCGCGAAGCTTGCCGCCACCTGCTCGGTCAGGGCCTGTTCGGCGTCCTGGTTGTTCGTCGACATGTCTTCCTCCATGAATCGTTCTGGCCGCGCTGGGTTGCCCGGTGCTCAGGCCGGCGCGGCGCCCTGCCACGCACGTTGCAGCAGCGCGCGGATCGCGGCGCGCTCCACGGGACGCGGGTTCGCATACGGATTCTTGCACGCGAGATCGGCCGCTTCGTCGAGTCCCTGCTCGGGCATGCCGATCTGCGCGAGCGCCGTTGGAATGCCGAGCGCGCGATTCAGTTCGAACAGCAGCGGGCCCGCATCGGCCGCCTGCTTGCCGCCGAGCGCGCGTGCGACACGCGCGAGCGCGGCGGGCGCGGCAGCGTGGTTGTAGTGTGCCGTATGCGGCAGCATCGCCGCATGGGTTTGCGCATGCGGCAGGTTGAACGTGCCACCGAGCGTATGACAAAGCTTGTGATGCAAGGCCATGCCGACCGCGCCCAGACAGGTCCCCGCGAGCCACGCGCCGTACAGCGCGCGGCTGCGCGCCGTGGCATCGTTCGGTGCGCGCACGATCGCGGGCAGCGCTTCGCCGAGCGCGCGGATCGCTTCCTCGGCCATCAGGCTGATCACGGGATTCGCGTCTTCGGCATAGATCGCTTCGACCGCGTGCGCCATCGCGTTGATGCCCGACGCCGCCGAAATGCTCGCCGGCAACGACAACGTCAGCGACGCATCGTAGATCACCGTGCGCGGCAGCACGCGCATATCGCGGCCGGTGCGCTTCAGGCGGCCTTCGGTCAGGCCATAGATCGGCGTCATCTCGGAGCCCGCATAGGTGGTGGGCACCGCGATGATCGGCAGCGACGATTCGAGCGCGATCGCCTTGCCGAGGCCGACCGTCGAGCCGCCGCCGACCGCGACGCAGCAATCGGCACCGAGCGCGGCGGCCGCATCGCGCGCGGCTCGCGCGACTTCGACCGGCACGTGCATCACGGCTTGCGCATGCACGCCCGCCGCGCGTTCGCCGAGCGCATGCGCGACCCGATCGGCCAATGCGCGCTGCTCGGGCGTCGCGAGGATCAGCGCGCGCTTCGCGCCGAGCCGCTCGACCTCAGCGGGCAGCGTCGCGAGCCCGCCCCATTCGAACACCACACGCGACGGCGTGCCCTGATAGACGAAGCGCTCCATACGGCCCTCAGCGCTTGAAATGCGGCGGCACGTTGCCGTCGACGTTGACCCACACCGAGCGCGCTTCCGTGTAGTCGTGCATGGCCTCGAAGCCCATCTCGCGGCCATAGCCCGACTGTCCGACGCCACCGAACGGGCTGCCCGGATTCACGCGCTTGTAGCAGTTGACCCAGCACATGCCAGCGTGGATGCGCGCGGCCATCGAGTGCGCGCGCGACAGATCGCGCGTCCATAGTCCGCTGCCGAGGCCATAGTCGGTGCCATTGGCGATCGCGAGCGCTTCGTCGTCGGTACGGAAACGCAGCACCGTGACGAACGGGCCGAACACTTCCTCCTGCGCGACGCGGTCGTTCGGACTCGCGGCCTCGACGACGGTCGGGCGCACGTAGTACCCGTTCGCAAGCGATGCGTCGCTCGGCGCGCTGCCGCCCGCCAGCACGCGGCCGCCCTGCTGGCGCGCGATGTCGACGTAGGCGAGCACGCGCTCCTGATGCTGCTTCGACGTGAGCGGCCCCATCTCGGTGTCGGGGTCGAGCGGATTGCCGAGCCGGATCGACGACGCGAGCGACACGAAGCGTTCGAGGAACTGATCGGCGACGCGCTCATGCAGGATCAGCCGCGAGCCTGCGATGCACGCCTGGCCCTGGTTGTGGAAGATCGCCCACGCGGCGCCGTTGATCGCGTCGTCGAGATTCGCGTCGTCGAACACGATGTTGGCGCCCTTGCCGCCGAGTTCGAGCTGCACACGCTTCAGATTGCCCTGCGAGGCCTCGACGATGCGCCGCCCGGTCGCGGTCGATCCAGTGAAGGCGATCTTGCCGACGCCCGGATGCTCGGCGAGCCGCTGCCCCGCCGTATGACCATAGCCCGCGACGATGTTGACGACGCCCGTCGGAAAGCCGACCTCGGCCATCAGCTCGACGATGCGCAGCGTGGACAGCGGTGTGATCTCCGACGGCTTCAGCACGACCGTGTTGCCGGCCGCGAGCGCCGGGCCCATCTTCCAGCTCGTGAACATCAGCGGGAAATTCCACGGCACGATCTGTCCGACCACGCCGATCGGCGCGCGCTGCACGTAGTTCAGAAAGCCGGCCTCGACCGGAATCACCGAGCCTTGCAGCTTGTCGGCCATGCCGCCGAAGTAGCGGAAGCAGGCGGCGGTGCGCGGCACGTCGAGCGAGCGCGAATCGCGGACCGGATGGCCCGTGTCGAGCGATTCGAGTTGCGCGAGTTCGTCGGCATTGGCCTCGATCGCGTCGGCGAGCTTCAGCAGCAGGCGGCCGCGTTCGGCGGCAGGCAGCGCGGCCCACTTCGGGAACGCGCGCGCGGCGGCGGCGACGGCGAGATCGACATCGGCGGCGGTGGCCGCGGCGATCTGCGTGATCAGCGAGCCGTCGTGCGGATTGAGCACGTCGATCGTGCCGCCTTCGACGGCGTCCGTGAAGCGGCCGTCGATGAACAATTGGGTTTGCATGAATGATCCTCGGTAAATGCGGGCGCGGGGCGCTTCAATCGAGCGTTCAGAAATCGACGGGATACGGCTTCAGCTCGCCGCTCTCGTAACGCTTCGGCAGATTCGGCGTGGCGTTCTCCCACACGAGCAGCATCGAGCGCTTGGTCGAATAACCCTGATGGCGGATGTCGGCCGGCATCGCGCAGATATCGCCCGCGCGCATCGTGATCCGCGCGCGCGGGGCGCCGGTGTTCTTGTCGCCGACGTCCCAGACGATTTCATCGGACAGTTGCAGGAACCACTCGACGCGATCGTTGCCGTGAAAAACCGGCAGGATGTATTCCTCGGTGGTCGGGCAGAACAGGCTCTGGCCGCACACCGACGTAACCGACGGATTCCACGTGACGTCCGAGCGCGACAGGTACTTGAAGAGGTTGAAGGCATGCAGCTGGCCCTCGAAGCCGGGCTCGACATGCACCTCGGGATCGTCCTGCGCGACGTCGGCGAAGGCGCGATTCACCGGCAGATCGTCGCGCAGCGGCGAGTCGCCTTCGAGGCCCGGCATGCGGCGCGTTGCAATACGTGTGCGCTCGATCGCGGCATCGTTGTCGCCATGCTTGCGACCGAACGCGGTGCCGGTTTCCTCGGGTGCGGCGAACGGGTCGAAGCCTTCGTTGGTCCAGTCGTGCAGGATCGCCTTGAACGTCGCCATAATCGTCGGCGTCTCGAAGGTCTCTATGTAGTCGACGCCCGCGTCCTTCATGATGCCGTTGAACGAGCCCGCATACACGTCGACCTTGCCGTAGTGATTGCGCGTGCCGAACACGTGGTCGAAGTTGACCCAGCCGTAGAAGAAGCCCCATGCGACGTCGCGCATCATCGCGCGCAGGAACGCATCGGCCGGTACCGCGTGGGTGCGGGTCTGGCCTTTCGCGGGCCAGTTGATCTTGACGAAGTACTCGTCGCGCAGGAATTCGAAGGCGCCGAGCGTGAAGCGGCGATAGCCGGTGACCGCGTCGGGTTCGCTTGCGCGCACGGTGTCGGCGGCGAAGCCGGCGGGGTGATCGAGGGTTTCGAGGGATGCCATGTTTTGTCTCCTATGTCGACCAGAGTTGGTGCAAAGCTCTTTCTCTGGTCCCATGCAACGTAGTTGCGGGGGTCTGGGTCGTGTGCGTATCAGTGCAGGCAGATGTCGGCCCACTTCTCTACCGACAGTTCGCCGAGCATCGTTTGCACGAGCGCGACGCCGGCTTTCTGCGCGGTGAAGCGATAGGCGCAGCCGGCCGGCAGCAATGCCTGATGACCGCGACGCAGCACCACGTGACCCATCGCGCGGCCGGCGGGTTGCGCACCCGCTGCGACAGTGCCCGTGCCGCTCTTCGGCGGGTTATCGAGCTTGATGAAATCGATGCGCACTTCGCCGTCCATCAGGATGGCGAACTCGTCGTGGGCGCAGGCGAACCATTGCGATTGCCCTTCGGTGCGCAGCGTCTCGATCACGTAGTCGAGGTTCTTGCCGACCACGACCTTTTCGTAGGGCCTGGCTTCGGACGCGACTTCGTAGATGTTGGAAAACACGTAGTGGCGCGCTTCGCCGCTCGTGATTTCGATTTCGCCTTTGCGGTAGCCGTCGAGCGTGCCAAAGACGGTGTGGAATGACGACTCGGTCATTGCTGTCTCCTATGTCGATCGGAGTTAGCGCTTTAGCTGTCGAACGGTGTTGGCGCTTTAGCTGTCGACCGGTGTTGGCGCTTTAGCGCCTATTCCGGTCCCATGCAAAGCTCCTATTCCGGTCCCATGCAAAGCTCCTACTCCGGTCCCATGCAAAGCTCCTACTCCGGTCGCATGCAAAGCTCTTACTCCGATCCCATGCAACGTAGTTGCGGTTGTTGAATCGGTGTCGTTGAGATCAACTTTACGAGCGCAACAGGATGGCAACAACCGGCGATCGGGCGATTACACCATTTGCACTTTGCAAATAATCGCCGCGTCCGTTGCCGGGCTATGTCACCCAGCCGCGCTCGATAAGCGGCCGGTCCCATGCGGGTTCGGGACCCAGATACTCGGCCAGAAACTCGACCAGCGCCCTCACCTTCAGCGCCTGTCGTTGCGTTGCGGGATACACGGCCGCGAAGTTCAGCGGCGAGAGCGTGTAGTCGGTCAGGATCGGCACCAGCGAACCGTCGAGCAGCGCCGCGCTCGCGACCAGCGTAGGCAGACACACGACGCCGCCGCCCGTCAGCGCATAGTCGCGCAGCAGATGGACTGAGTTCGAGCGGATCATGCCGGGCAGTTCCAATTCGACGACCTCGTCGCCGTGCGCCATCGTCCAGCGATTGCGCGACGGGTAGCCCGAATAAAGCGCCGTGGTGTGCTGCAGCAAATCGCGCGGATGCTGCGGCGCGCCATGCTCGTTCACGTACGCGGGCGTCGCGCAGAACAGGCGCCGCACTTTGAATAGCCGTCGCTCGATCAGCGATTCGGCGATCGGCGGAAAGATCTGGAACGCGACGTCGAAGCCCTCTTCGATCGGATCGACCACCCGGTCGTTGACGATCACGTCGAGCTGGATGCCCGGATAGCGGCGGTTGAACTCGGCGAGCGGCGCGCCGAAGTGGCCGAGCGCGAAGCCCGGCAGCATCTGGATGCGCAATCGGCCGGTCGGCGTGGCGCGCAGCTCGCGCATCTGGTCGGTCAATTCGTTGACGCGCCCGACCACTTCCGCGCACTCGCGATAGAACGCCTCGCCCACTTCGGACAGGCGCACATG
Source organism: Paraburkholderia sp. (assembly GCA_036264535.1). Taxonomy (GTDB): domain Bacteria; phylum Pseudomonadota; class Gammaproteobacteria; order Burkholderiales; family Burkholderiaceae; genus Paraburkholderia. The sequence goes on from DATAQT010000446.1 coordinate 15,588, forward strand.
CCGCGTGCTGCGATGAAAGAGCGGCGCGTTGACGAACTTCTCCAGTTGCTGGATGCGCGTCGTGATCACTGAACTCGTCACACCCAACTGGCGCGCCGCCTCGACGAAGCTGCTCGTTTCGGCCACGCGTACGAAGGCCTCGATGCTCAAAAAGCGGTCCATGCTGCGTCCTTGTCCACTCGTCCAGCCAGTCAGTGTATATGGGCTGGGGCACGTGAACGCGCCGCGTGGCCGGCGACAACGGGGTGGCTGTCGAACCGGACGCCAACGGCATGACCGACCGCTGTACCGATTGATTGCAGCGCATCATTCGGGCTGCTCGCTCACCGGCAGGTCGAGCGACGGTGCCGGGCTCCGGCGACGCACTCGGGCCGGCGCGGTCTCCTCGAGCAGCAGACTCACGCCGATGCCGAGCAGCACCGCGCAGATCGGCAGCCACAAGATGTTCTGGATACCGAAGTGTGTCGCGACGAAGCCCGCCAACGCCGGCGCAATGCCGCCGCCAAAGATCTCGCCCGCGCCGACGACGATGCCGATCGACGTCGAGATCATCCCGATCGGCGCGGCTTCGGTCGCGATCGGACCGGACAGCAGCGAAACCAGCCCGAGCGTGAAGAACGAGGCGACGAACAGCACCGCGAACAGCTGCACCGGCTGCGCGCCGAGTCCGCGGAACAGGTACAGCATCACCGCGGTGCCCGCAAAACCGACGATGCTCGCGACGCGCCGCCCGGTCAGGTCGGACAGCCCAGGCAAACCAAACTGCCCGATAAAGCCGCCAAAGCCGATCGCCGAGACGACGACCCCCATGCGCTGCGTGTCGAGCGACAGATACTCGGTCAGATAGAGCGGCAGCATCGCGCCGAGCACGAATACGCCGGTCATCGCGCAGAATAGCGCGGCCATCGCGATCGGGATGTTGCGGCTCTTCAGCACGTCGCGCCAGTTGCCGCGTTCGGCCGGGCTCGCCGTGCGCTTAGGCGTGGCTTGCGGCGTGGCTTGCGGTTCGCGAATCACGAAGAACATCAGCACGCCGAGAATCAGCCCCGGCACCGACACCAGCGCGAACACCCAGCGCCACGTCACCACGCTGAGCAGTTGCGTCGCGATGATCGGCGCCAGCGCGAGGCCGAACAGCGCGAAGCCGCTTTGCTGCAGGCCGAGATTGAAACCGCGGCGCTTCGGGTGCGATGCGTCGGCGGTCGCGGCGAAGCTGGTCGGGCAGAACGAGCCTTCGGCGACGCCCATCAGCGCGCGCACCCCGAGCAGGCTCATCAGACCGCCCGCGAGCCCGGAGAAACCGGACAGCAGCGAAAACGCCAGAATCGCCGGAATCAGCACCTTGCGGCGACCGATCTTGTCGGAGATGCCGCCCATCAGCGCCGCGAAAATACCCCACGACAACCCAAGGATGCCGATGCAGTTGCCGACGTCCTGCGCGGTCAGATGCAGGTCCTTCATGATGGCCGGAAAAAGCGGCGCGATCAGCCACCGGTCGAGTCCCACGAGGCCGAAGCCGAGGGCCAGCAGCACGACGGCCTTCCATTCGTAGGCCACGTCCCAGTCGTTCGATTTCATCTGTGTCTCCATAGGCCGGCCGCTTTGCGCGCGGACGGCAGTCGCTGACGCGGGGGCGCGCCGCCGGGTTCGTCGAATCCAATCACGGGTGTCGTGCCGCGCTTCATCGACGCGGCAGCGACGCGGCCAAGATTGGCGCAAGTGCGGCGCTTCAGGTACGGGACAAGCGGCGAATGCGGTATTTGCGAATCGCGAATAATCGCGCCGGATGGCGCGGCAGCGAATGGGGACAAGGCTTCGCGGCCAGCGGCACGCGCGAAGCGCAGGTGCTCGCGGAGACCCCAGGACAAGCCCGGGTAGACGAGTGCGGAAGTGGCGGGCGGTGGGGATGGAGGGCAGCCGTGGCGATAGATTTCGCTAGCCGCGGGTGGCTCGAACGGCTGTTTGCCTCGCCACAGGTCGGCGACGGCAACCCCCGGGCTGTATCTCGCGGCGTTGCCGGGCGCCGCTATGAGCGCAATGCGTTGCCTATGCTGTGGATGGTTCGCGCGACAGCCCAATGACCGCCTGCAGAATCGCGGCGCGCGCCTGACCGAGAATCAGCCCGCGCCACACGTCGTCCTCGCAATAGAAGCCGGCGCGGATCTCATTGCGGATCGCATCGATCTGCTGCGGGTTGGCGTCGGGATGCTGGCGCACCCACGCATCGGCGCGCAGCCGATGCAGCATGTCGACGAGCGGCACCGTGCCGTACTCGATCGCAATCGCCGTCGTGCGGGCCCGCGTGCAAGTGCGGCGCAGCGTATCGAGCACCGGACCGGCGACGTTGGCCGCGACCGAAGTGCCATCGAGCGGACTCGTCACATCGGCGCCCCACCACGCGCGAGCGCGCTGCAACTCGTCGGCGCCGAGTTGCCCGACGCAGATCTTCTCGCCGTGTCCATACGGACCGAGTCCCGTATGAAAATCGATCCAGCCGATGCTCTCGCACGCCGGCCCGTGCTGTTCGAACAGCGTCTGCAACAGCCGCGTGCTCCACACCGTGCGCGCGCCGCCGAAGAACATGCCATCGGCGTGGCGATACTGGCCGGTCGTCAGCGCCTGCTGATACGCGGACTCGCCGCGCTCTTCGATGTACCTCGCAATTGCCGTGGTGTCCTCTTCGGACGGCGGCCACGTCGGCGGCACCAGCAACGCGTGCAGATCGTCGTAAGCGGGATTGACCGGCAACGGCCGCGAGAAATCGATGCTGTTGCGGTTCAGATCGACGTTGTCCTCATTCGTGCGGCTCAGATACGAGAAACCGTACGGATTGATCGCGTGCACGACGAGGATCGCGACGTTCAGCCGCTCGAGCAGCGCGTGCAACGGCCGGTCATGCAACAGCGCGATCTGCGCGGCCGAGCCGCAAAATCCCTCGACGCCATGCGTGCCCGATGTCAGCACCAGCAGACGGCGAGCGTTGGCCGGACCGATACGCGCGACGTCGGTGGCGAGCTCCTCGTTCTCGAGGCCACGCTGTCCCGGTATCACGTGAGATTCGACGCGCTCCGCCGCATCCGCGGCGGAGCGCAGATACAGCCGCCGCGCGTTCAGGTACGACGACGCGAAATACGACGATGGGTTCATGGAAGCTCCGCAGCGTTACGCCGGCGTCAGGAACGATTCGGTCAGACGCACCCAGTAGGTCGAACCGAGCGACAGCACGTCGTCGTTGAAATCGTAGCTCGTGTTGTGCAGCATGCACGGACCGAGCCCATGGCCGTGATCGCGATGCTCGCCATTCCCATTGCCGATGTACGCGTAGCAGCCCGGCTTTTCGAGCAGCATGAACGAAAAGTCTTCGGCGCCCATGGTCGGATCGATGTTCGTCTCCACGTGATCCTTGCCCACGATGTCCTGCATCACGCCCAGTGCGAAATGCGTTTCCTTCTCCGTATTCACAGTCGGCGGATAGTTGCGCCTGAACGAGAATTCGACGCTGCAGCCATACGCGAGTGCCGTCGCTTCGGCGAGCTGCTTCATGCGCG
>DATAQT010000450.1:0-1753 GCA_036264535.1 Paraburkholderia sp.
CACGGTGCGCAGCGCGCCATGATCGAAATACACGCTGCCGCCGGCGGCGACCGTTTCCTCCGTGTAGCGGCGACCGTTCTCCGAGCGCGCGAGCAGGTCGTCGAACAGCGCCATGTTCATCGCTTGTGCGAGCTCGGCGCGTGTGACGCTGCCGCATTCCCACTCGTCGAGTACGTGCGGATGATTGAGCGTCGCGAAGAGCCGCGCGGTTTTCTCCGCGCCCAGCATCTTCAGCAGCAGTTGTTCGACGTTCGCATTCTTCAGGTTTCGCATCCGGCTTCTCCACGCTATACGTTGAGCACCCGCACGGGCGCCTCATAACGGGCCAGATTATTCAAAATCCGCTGCGTCCCCGTAAAGCGAGATAAACTCGCCACTTGATGCGTTTTTGGAATTAACGTGCGAAAGTTCAAGATTCCCAACATGGGCGCGCTGCTCGCGTTCGAAGCCGCGGCGCGGCACGAGAGCTTCACGCATGCGGCGCGCGAGTTGTTCCTCACCGAAAGCGCGGTGTCGCGACAGATCAATACGCTCGAAAGCAATCTCGGCGTGCGGCTGTTCGTGCGCGTCAAGCAACGCGTGGTGCTGACGCGGGCGGGCAAGGTCTATAGCGCGCAGGTGCGACGCTCGCTCGAACAGCTCGATCGCGACACGCTGTCGATCATCGCGCATGGCAGCGGCGGCGGTTATCTGGAGCTCGCGGTGTTGCCGACTTTCGCATCGCAATGGCTGATTCCGCGCATGGCCGCGTTCAACGAGCAATACCCGGACGTGCGCGTGAATATGGGCGTGCGCACCGCGACGTTCCCATTTGCCGACACGCCTTTCGAAGCGGCGATTCACTATGGCAAGCCCACGTGGCCGGGGACGTCGGCGGATTTTCTTTTCTGCGAGGAAGTGGTGCCGGTGTGCGCGGCGAGTCTGTTGAAGCGTCGGATCCGCAACGCCGCCGAGTTGCTCAACTATCCGCTGCTGCATTCGACGACCCGACCCGACGGCTGGGCGAGCTGGTTCGCGAATCTCGGCGTCGACGACAACCGCGCAATGCAGGGCGTGCGCTACGAACTGCACACGATGCTGATCAGCGCGGCCGCGGCCGGACTTGGCATTGCGCTGGTGCCGCGCTTTTTCGTCGACACGCAATTGCAGCAGTTCGGCCTCGTGATTCCGCTCGACACACCGGCCGTCGCCGATGCCGCGTACTACCTCGTGTATCCGACCGAGTTGAGCCACGGCAAGCCGCTCGCGAGTTTCCGCGAGTGGCTGCTGCGCGAAGCGGCCGCGTATGGCGCGATTTATCCGGAGTTGGCGGAGCGGCCCGAGGGGGCGTGATGGCCGTGATGGAACGCCAGTCGCATGCGTGAATTGCTCCAGGCACGCGCGACTGTGCGCGAAATTCAGCTGCCCGTGCGCGCCTGCGCCAAAGCGGCGAGATTGCCTTCGCCGAAACCATGATGCCCCTGGCGCTGCACGATCTCGAAGAAGATCTCGCCGGCGCGGCGGCGCACGAAGGTCTGAAAAAACAACAGCGGCACGCCGTCCGCGCTGATTTCGCCATCCACGAGCACATGCGTGCGACGCAGCCGCTCGACATCGAGACCATGGCCTGGCAAACGCGCATCGAGTTGATCGTAGTAGCGCGCCGGCGGCTCGACGAATTCGACGCCGGTCGCGAGCAGATGCTCGACGCACGCGAGGATATCGTCGGTGGCGAGCGCGATGTGCTGCACGCCTTCGCCGGGATGATCGGGCA
>DATAQT010000243.1:0-45453 GCA_036264535.1 Paraburkholderia sp.
GAGCTCGACGTATTCGTTCGCCTTGTGCGCCTGCTGGATGTCGCCGGGGCCGCAGACGATGCTCGGAATCCCCGCGTTCGAAAAGAGGCCCGCCTCGGTGCCGTAGGCGACCTTGCGCTTGTCCTGATCGGCCGTCAGCGCGCGTACGAGCTGCGTGATCGCGGCCTGTTCAGACGAATCGAGTCCGGGCGCCGCGGCGATCTTCGTGATCTCGATCGCGGCCGACGGATGCTCGCTCAGCATTTTCGGCAGCAGCGTTTCGCGCGCGTAAGTGTCGATGCGCCTGAAGATCTGCTCGGGATCGAGCGTCGGCAGATTGCGGAATTCGAACTGGAACTGGCACTCCGCCGGCACCGTGTTCATCGCGTTGCCGCCCGTGATCGTGCTGGTCTGCGCGGTGCTGAACGGCACGTCGTACAGTTCGTCGAACGGGCCCTGCGCGCGGAACTGGTCGGCCATGTCGCGGATGTAGCAGATCAGGCGCGCCGCGTACTCGATCGCGTTCAAGCCATTGGGCGTCAGCGACGAATGCGCGGCCTGGCCGCGCACGCAGCATTGGTACGCGTTGATGCCCTTGTGCGCGATGATCGGGCGCATGCTGGTCGGTTCGCCGACGATGCAGCCGTCCGGCTTCACGCCGCGTTTCATCAGATCGGCGATCAGGAGCGGGGCGCCGACGCAGCCGACTTCCTCGTCGAACGACAGCGCGAAGTGGATCGGCCTCGCGAGCCTCGTGCGCTGCATGTCCGGCACGAGCGAGAGCGCCGCGCCGATGAAGCCTTTCATGTCGCAGGTGCCGCGGCCGTACAGCTTGTCGCCGCGAATCTCGGGTTTGAACGGATCGCTGTCCCATTGCTGGCCGTCCACCGGCACGACGTCCGTGTGGCCCGACAGCACGACGCCGCCGTTCGTTTCGCCATCGTGCGCGGGAATCGTCGCGAACAGGTTCGCCCATTTGCCGCCGTTGCCGTGCGTGAGCGTCGCGTCGATGCCGACCGCGCGCAGTTCGTCGCGCACGGTTTCGATCAGGCCGAGATTCGGATTGCGACTCACCGTGTCCATCGACACGAGACGGGTGACCCAAGGCAGCGATGCCGGAGAGGCGGAAGAAGCGGGGGAGGCGGATGACTGCGGCGATTGCGCTGTTTCAGCGACGTGAGACATGACATGACTCCATCATTCGAGTCTATCGATCATATCCCAAATTGCATTTTCGTAAGGACTTCCGTAAGCCGACGCCGCGATGGCGCAGCGCAGCATCGATGCGAAAAACGGGGGACGTCCCCCCGTTTTCTGCAGTTTCCGGAACTCTTCGCGTTCAGCGTGCAGGCGCGGCCGCCGCACCGCGGCTCGGCGAACCGAGCGCGCGCAAGGTTTCCTTGACGGTCGCGACGCGCACCGCGAGATCGGGGCTGCGCGTTTCGATGCGCAGCTTGTCCTGGCCCGCGAGCTTGATGTGCTTGTGCTTCTGCACCATCTCGATGATCCTCATCGCATCGACCGGCGGATTGGGGATGAACTGCAGGCCGATTACCGCTTCGCCCGCATCGATTTTCGAAATGCCGAGCGGCTTCGCGGCGAGCCGCAGACGATGCGTCTCCACCAGCGCATGCGCCTGGGGCGGCAGCTTGCCGAAACGGTCGATCAGCTCTTCCTGAATGCCGTCGATCGAATCGTCGTGTTCGCAGTTCGCGAGCCGCTTGTACAGCGACAGACGCTCCTGCACGTCGCCGCAATAGTCCGACGGCAGGATCGCCGGCGCGTGCAGGTTGATCTCGGTGGTCGCGGCGAGCGGCGCGGTAAGGTCCGGCTCCTTGCCGTTCTTGAGCGCCTTCACCGCATCGTTGAGCATGTCGCTATAAAGCTGGAAGCCGATCTCCTGGATCTCGCCCGACTGCTTGTCGCCAAGCACCTCGCCGGTGCCGCGAATCTCCAGGTCATGCATTGCCAGATAGAAGCCCGAGCCGAGTTCTTCCATCTGCTGGATCGCTTCGAGCCGCCGTTGCGCCTGCTTGGTGAGACCTTGCGGATCGTGCACGAGCAAATACGAATACGCCTGGTGATGCGAGCGTCCGACGCGGCCACGCAGCTGATGCAATTGCGCAAGGCCGAACTTGTCGGAGCGATGGATCAGGATCGTGTTCGCGCTCGGCACGTCGATGCCGGTTTCGATGATGGTCGTGCACAGCAGCACGTTCGCGCGTTGTGCCACGAAATCGCGCATCACGCGCTCCAGTTCGCGCTCGTGCATCTGTCCATGCGCGACCGCGATGCGCGCTTCGGGCACGAGCGTCTCGAGCATGTGCCGGCGATTCTCGATCGTCTCGACTTCGTTGTGCAGGAAGTAGACCTGGCCGCCGCGTTTGAGCTCGCGCAGCATCGCTTCGCGAATCACGCCGTCTTCCTCGCGCCGCACGAAGGTCTTGATCGCGAGGCGTTTCTGCGGCGCGGTCGCGATCACCGAGAAATCGCGCAGTCCTTCGAGCGCCATGCCGAGCGTTCGCGGGATCGGCGTCGCGGTCAGCGTCAGCACGTCGACTTCCGCGCGCAGCGCCTTCAGCGCCTCTTTCTGACGCACGCCGAAGCGGTGCTCCTCGTCGATGATCACGAGCCCGAGCCGCTTGAACTGCACATCCGAGGACAGCAGCTTGTGCGTGCCGATCACGATGTCGACCGTGCCTTCGTTGATTTGCTGGATCGCCGCGTTCACTTCTTTGGTCGACTTGAAGCGCGACAGCTCGGCGATGCGCACCGGCCAGTCGGAGAAGCGATCGCTGAAGGTTTGGGTGTGCTGTTCGGCGAGCAGCGTGGTCGGCGACAGCAGCGCGACCTGCTTGCCGCCCATCACCGCGATGAACGCCGCACGCAGCGCGACCTCGGTTTTGCCGAAGCCGACGTCGCCGCACACGAGGCGGTCCATCGGCTTGCCGTTCGTCATGTCGCCGATCACGGCCGCGATCGCGGCGGCCTGGTCCGGCGTTTCCTCGAAGCCGAAGGTCTCGGCGAACTTCACATAGTCCTTCGGTTCGAGTGCGAATGCGTGGCCCTCGCGGGCGGCACGGCGCGCGTACAGATTGAGCAGCTCGGCGGCGGTGTCGCGAATCTGCTGCGCGGCCTTGCGCTTCGCCTTTTCCCACTGGCCGGAGCCGAGCGAGTGCAGCGGCGCGCTGTCGGGATCGGCGCCGCTATAGCGTGAGATCACGTGCAATTGCGCGACCGGCACGTAGAGCTTGCTGTCGCCCGCGTATTCGAGGTGCAGGAACTCGGTCTCGCCTTCGCCGAGGTCCATCGTCACGAGACCCATGTAGCGGCCGATGCCGTGCTGCGAATGCACGACCGGATCACCGACCTTCAGCTCGGACAGATCGCGCACCATCGAATCGACGTTGCTCGCCTGTTCCTGGCGGCGGCGTCCTGCGCGGCGCGCGAGCGGCCCGTACAGCTCGGTTTCGGTGATGATCGCGATGCCGTCGCCCGGCACCGCGAAGCCGCTCGCGAGCGGCGCGACGCCGAGCGAGAAACGCGCGTCGCCCTTGAGCCAGTCGGCGAAGCTGTCGGCCGAGGCGGGCTTCAGGTGGTTGTCGGCGAGCAGTTGCAGCAGCGTCTCGCGGCGGCCCGCCGATTCGGCGGCGAACAGCACACGGTCTGGCGTCGTGCTCAGATACGCGCGCAAGGCCGAGACGGGGTCGTCGGCGTGACGGTCGATCGCAAGGTTCGGCAGCACGATCGACCAGTCGCCGCCGCCGTTGGCGGGCAGCGCGAGCCGGGCGAACGGCTTCGCGAACGCGAAGAAATCCTCATCCGACAGGAATAGCTTCTGCGGCTCGAGGATCGGCCGGTCGCGGTCGTGCGACAGGAAGTTGAAGCGCTGCTTCGTGTCGTTGGTGAAGCGCCGGATCGCCGCATCCAGATCGCCGACGAACGCGAGTTGCGAGCCCTCGGGCAGGTAATGGAAGAGGGTGGCCGTCTCCTCGAAAAACAGCGGCAGATAGTATTCGATGCCCGCCGACGGCACGCCGTTGCCGATGTCCTTGTAAATCGACGCGCGGCTCGGATCGCCCTCGAAGGTCTCGCGCCAGCGGCTGCGGAAGGCGGTGCGCGCGGCTTCGTCGAACGGGAATTCGCGGCCTGGCAGCAGGCGCACGTCCTTGACCGGATAGAGGCTGCGCTGCGTGTCGGGATCGAACGCGCGGATCGAGTCGACCTGGTCGTCGAACAGGTCGATCCGGTACGGCAAGGGGGAGCCCATCGGGAACAGATCGAGCAGCGAGCCGCGCACGCAGTATTCGCCAGGACGCACGACCTGGCTCACGTGCTCGTAGCCGGCGAGCGTGAGCTGCGCCTTCAGCTTCGACTCATTGAGCCGCTCGCCTTGCGAGAACGAAAACGTGTAGGCGGCCAGAAACGACGCGGGCGGCATCCGGTACAAGGCCGTCGTGGCCGGTACGAGCAGGATGTCGCAGCGGCCTTCGCCGAGATCGTGCAGCGTCGCGAGACGCTCGGACACGAGGTCCTGGTGCGGCGAAAACGTGTCGTAAGGCAGCGTCTCCCAGTCGGGCAGCAGACGCACGCGCGCCTCGGGGGCGAAGAAGCCGATCTCCTGGGACAGCCGCTGCGCGTCGACCGCGCTTTCGCAGACCACCGCCAGCAGCGGCAACTTCTCGCGATATGCGAGATGGTAGCGGGCGATCAGCAGCGCGTCGGACGAACCGCGCGTGCCGTCGAAGGCGAAACGCTGGCCGGCCTTGACGAGCGCGACGGGCGGGGAGGACTGCGAGGATGCGGCGATGTCTGGCATAAAGGAGAGAAAGAGCGGCTCGGGGTTCACGCGACGGCCAAGTTTACGCGTGTACGGCCGTGGATGCGAAGGACCTATTATAAAATCCGTCCTTTACTTTGACCTGGCGGCATCCGCACTCGTGACTTCCCGTCTCTTCGCCCTGATCCCGTGCGCAGGCACCGGCAGCCGTTCCGGCGCCGCGATGCCCAAGCAATACCGCACCGTCGCCGGTCGCGACATGCTGTATTTCTCGCTCGCCGCGTTCGACGCATGCAGCGAATTCGCGCAGACGCTCGTCGTGATCGCGCCCGACGACCAGCACTTCGACGCCCGCCGCTTCGGCAATCTGCGCTTCGCGGTGCGGCGCGTGGGCGGCGCGTCGCGCCAGGCGTCGGTGCTCAACGGTCTGCATGCGCTCGCCGAGTTCGGCGCCCACGACGACGACTGGGTGCTCGTGCACGACGCGGCGCGCCCCGGCATCACGCCGGCTCTGATCCGCACCCTGGTCGGATCGCTGAAGGACGACGCGGTCGGCGGCATCATGGCGTTGCCGGTTGCCGATACGTTAAAGCGTATCGACCGCGCGTCGGCCGACGGCCGCATTGCCCGGACCGAGGCGCGCGACGGCTTGTGGCAGGCGCAGACGCCGCAGATGTTCCGCATCGGCATGCTGCGCGAGGCGATCCTGCACGCGCAGGACGACGGCCACGATCTGACCGACGAGGCGAGCGCGATCGAATGGTCGGGCCATGCGCCGAAGCTCGTGCAAGGCAGCCTGCGTAACTTCAAGGTGACGTATCCGGAAGATTTCGATCTGGCCGAGGCGATCCTGAGCCGCGCTGCCGGTTCGTGATGGCTGGCCGCTGAGCATTAAAACAACGATTTAGAAAGGCTTCAAAGAAGCTTCAGCACTTGAGGACGTGACGCACATGGATTTCAGAATTGGGCAAGGCTACGACGTGCATGCGCTGGTGCCGGGACGCGCGTTGATCATCGGCGGCGTGACGATTGCGTACGAGCGCGGGCTGCTCGGCCACTCGGACGCGGACGTGCTGCTGCACGCGATCACCGACGCGCTGTTCGGTGCGGCGGCGCTGGGCGACATCGGCCGACACTTCTCCGATACCGACGCGAAGTTCGCCGGGGCGGACAGCCGCGTGCTGCTGCGCGAATGCGTGGCGCGCGTGAAGGCGGCGGGTTTTGAAATTGGCAACGTCGATAGCAGCGTGATCGCGCAGGCGCCGAAGCTCGCGCCTCATATCGAAGGCATGCGCGCGAATATCGCGGCGGACCTCGGTCTGCCGATCGAGCGCGTGAACGTCAAGGCGAAGACGAACGAAAAGCTCGGCTATCTTGGCCGCGGCGAGGGCATCGAGGCACAGGCCGCGGTGTTGCTGGTCAGGAGCTGAGCGGACGATTGACGTGCCGCTTGCTTACAGCGTCGCGCCGCCGATCGCCCGATTGCTTGGACACAGCTCTTCCGTTTGCAGGGCGTCGAGAACCCGCAGCACTTCCTCGGGGTTGCGGCCTACATACAGATTGTTGACCGACACGTGCTGGATCGTGTTGTCCGGATCGATGATATAGGTCGCACGCAGCGAGACGCCTGTCTCCTTGTCGCGCACGCCGAGCTGGTCGATCAGCTCGCCTTTCACGTCGCCGAACGAGTAGTGGTTCAGCCGGTCGAGTTCCTTAAGCTCACGGCGCCAGGCGAGCTTCGCGTATTCATTGTCGACGCTGCCGCCGAGCACCACTGCCTCGCGATCCTCGAACTCCTTGACGAGCTTGCTGAACTCGACGATTTCCGTCGGGCAGACCGACGAAAAATCCTTCGCATAGAAGTAGAGGATTTTCCACTTGCCTGGAAACGTCCGGTCGGTGATCTCTTCGAACGCCGAGACGCCGTGTTCTTCGGGGTGGTTGAAGCCCGGCTTGGCGGCGGTGACAGAGAACGCTTCGAGTCTATCGCCAACGGTTTTCATGCTGGAGCTCCTTCGGAAGTCGCAAGAATGGCATGGTTCGAATAGCGGCTGCTCGTCGCGCGGTGCGTCGTCGGCTCACGCGCCTTTTGCGAGCGGAAACTCGATCGTCACTTCGAGCCCGGGTCCCGGCGAGCGGTTGCGCAGACGCAGCGCACCGCGATAACGCGCGACAAGGCGCTGCACGATCGCCATGCCGAGGCCCGTGCCGTTGGCCTGGGTGCGCGCCGTATTCACGCGATAGAACGGCCGCGTGACGAGCGAGAGCTGGTCTTCGGGAATGCCGGGGCCTTCGTCGACCACCGACAGTTCGACACGCGAATGTGACACGCGCGTTTCGAGAATCACGTGCGGCACGCCGTCGCCTTCACTGCCGCCGTATTTGCGCGCGTTCTCGAGCAGATTGCCGACCACGCGGCGCATGTCGGTTTCATCGGCCTCGATCACGGCCGACGGAGCCAGCCGCGTGATCAGCCGCATGCTGTCCTCGCTTTGCATGCGCGCGGCGAGCTCGCCCGCGATCACCGAGAGGTCGACAGGCTCCGGCACGCGCTGCACCGGGCGCGCGTAGTCGAGGAAGCGGCCGATGATCATGTCCATCTGCTCGATGTCGTCGACCATCGCGTCCTTGGTGGACTGGTCGGACGGGCTCATTTCGGTTTCGAGCCGCAGCCGCGCGAGCGGCGTGCGCAGATCGTGCGAGATGCCCGCGAGCATCAGCGCGCGGTCGGCCTCGAGCTGTTCGAGATCGCGCACCATCTGGTTGAAGCTTCGATTGGTTTCGGCGGCCACGCCCATGCCGCGCTCGGGCAGCGGCTCGGGCGACTGCCCCGAACCGACCCTGCGCGCGGCCATCGCGAGACGCGCGAACGGCCGGTTCACCAGACTCGTGATGAACGCCGCGCCGAACAGCGACAGCGCGAGCGCGAACACGCCCCAGCCGGCCCATTGGAGGCCGGTCGCGTTGTCGAGCTGATCGCGGTCGAGTGCGACCCAGTAATCGTCGTCGTCGATCTTGAAGCTGATCCACACGCCGTTGATATCGTTGACGCTCTGCGCGATCACGGTGTCGTCGCCGAGACGGCCGCGGATGTCGTGCTCGATCAGGCGATTCAGTGATTCGTCGGGCTGGAGTTTGTATTTGTCGGTGGCTTCGCGCGGGTACACGCGCACCCCTTCGTTGCTCTCCAGATCCTGCAGCAGCGCGCGCCGCAGGTCGGGATCGGAATAGAGGAGCGCCGTGCGCGTGAGCTTGACGATCGCGACGAGTTGCAGAGCCACGCGCTGCGCGCGCGGTTCCCGCTCGATCACGCGAAAGCTCTGGAACCACGCAGCGAGACTGACTGCGATCAACAGCGCGATCAGCAGAAACGTTCGCCAGAAAAGGCCACCGAACGCGAGCGTCAGGAGGCGCCGGTCGATCCGCATGGGCCCTTCTTATGTGAAGTCAAAGACAGAAAATATTCTTCATGGGACCAGAGTAAGAGCTTTGCATGGGATCAGAGTAACGCGCTGAAGCGCGAACTCCGATCGACAGCTAAAGCGCCCGCTCTGGTCGACACGGGAATGGAGCACAAACTCAGGCTGCACCGTCTGGGATGAACACGTAACCGAGGCCCCACACGGTCTGGATGAAGCGCGGGCTGCCCGGATCGGGCTCGATCAGCTTGCGCAGACGCGAGATCTGCACGTCGAGGCTGCGGTCGAAGACTTCGTATTCACGGCCGCGTGCGAGCTCCATCAGCTTTTCGCGCGAGAGCGGCTGTCGTGGATGGCGCGCGAACACTTTCAGCACCGAGAACTCGCCGGTGGTAAGCGGAATTTCCTGGCCGGCCTTGGTCAGCGTGCGGGTGGCGAGATTCAGCGCGAACTCGCCGAACTCGAACACCTCGGTGGTCTCCGACGGCGCGCCCGGCAATTCGGACGGTGACTGACGACGCAGCACCGCGTGAATGCGCGCGACCAGTTCGCGCGGATTGAACGGCTTGGGCAGATAGTCGTCGGCGCCCATCTCGAGACCGACGATGCGATCGACGTCCTCACCCTTGGCCGTCAGCATGATGATCGGCGTCCGGTCGTTGCTGCCGCGCAGACGCCGGCAGATCGACAGGCCGTCCTCACCGGGCAGCATCAGATCGAGCACGAGCAGATCGAAGCGCTCACGCACCCAGAGCTTGTTCATGGACGGCGCGTTTTCGGCGACGTAGACGTTGAAGCCCTGTTCGCCGAGGTAGCGGCGCAGAAGATCGCGCAGGCGTGGATCGTCGTCGACGACGAGGATTTTCGAAGGGTTTTTGGTTTCCATGGTCGGCATCTTAGCGCGATTAGAAAGTGGTGCGCGGTTACACCATTTCTGGGGTTACAGTCAGTTACAAAATTTACCCGCGGTGTGGCACGACGTAAAGTATGCGCGTTTAGACTCCTTTACTGAATGCGGCTGTTCGGTGGATACTTCACTCGACAAAACTTTCGTACCCGGCTGTTACCGGGGTTTGTACACGCATCTGAGGTAGCCGGTTGCCGCGCCACGAAGGGAACAACATGAAGGGAGGGGTTTGGCCAAACGTGCGCCTGAGCGTGATTGCACTGGCGGTAGCCGGTACGCTCGCAGGCACACTGGGCTCGACGCTCGCCCATGCGCAACCGTCCGCGGACAGAGTGGCGAGCGAGCATGCGGCTCGTCCCGGCAGTGGCAGAGTCAACCACCATAACCCGAGCATCGATCACCCTGCTTCTGACGCGATCATGCGCACCTCGGTTCCCCCCGATCTCGATCAACGTCGCCGCGACGGGCATATGACGCCCGAAGAGCGGCGCTTGTTGCGTCAGCATATCGAAGACGCAGTGCGCGAGTTGTACAAGCGTTAATCGTTGCGTTGCGTGTATACGTGCGCGGTGCAATGCGCGCAGGCGCTTTCTCTTCGGTCTCTCTTGCGCGCGCATCGCCGCGTGAAAAATCCTGTTGCATCTGCAGTGTCAACGTTCTGATCCGCCGTTCGGTTGAGTCGCCAGCACCGGCGCATCTCAGCGCACGTGGGCGCCTCGACTCGCGATGTCATGCCAAACGGATCAGCGATGATGAAACTTCTTCGACGTGCAAAAGCCGACCCGCGGCTTGCCGTGCCGGCCGGTGTCGCGGTCGCGTCGAGGTACGCCTCGTCGGCCGCGCTCGCGCAGCCACGCGCGGCGCATGCCGCACACGGTGGGCATCGCGCGGCATCGGCGGCGTCTGCGGCATCGGTCACCGCGAATGACGAGCAAAGCCTACTCGACATCGACGATGCGCGCTTTTTCCTGACTCGCGTCGGCTTCGCGCCCGATAACGCGGAGCTCGCGCAGTATGCGGGACTCACGCGCGCTCAGGCGGTCGACAAGGCACTCGCGAGCGCGCGCAGCGTCGCGATCTCGCCGCTTCCCGAGTGGGTGTTCGAAGCGATTCCAACGCGCGCCGAGCGCAACGCATGGACGCCGGATCGGCGTCGCGAACAACAAAAGCTGCTCGGACAGCGTTACGAACTATTACGAGCATGGTGGGTGCGCGAGATGCTGAACACGCCTTCGCCGCTCACCGAACGCATGACGCTGTTCTGGCACAACCACTTCACCTCCGGGCAGGACAAGGTCCAGTATCCGCAGTTGATGGCGCGGCAAAATCTGCTGTTGCGGCAGCACGCGCTCGGCAATTTCGGCGAGTTGACGCACGGCGTCGCGAAAGATCCGGCGATGCTGCTGTATCTCGACGGTGCCAGCAATCGCAAAGGCAAACCCAACGAGAATTTTGCGCGCGAGGTAATGGAGCTATTCACGCTCGGCGAGGGACGCTATACGCAGCGCGACGTCGCCGAGGCGGCGCGCGCCTATACCGGCTGGAGACTCGATCCCGATACGCAGGCCTACGCGTGGCGCCCGAACCAGCACGACGACGGCGAGAAGACCGTGCTCGGACAGACCGGCGCGTTCGATGGCGACCAGGTGCTCGATATCCTGCTCGCGCGGCCCGAGACCGCGATGTTCGTCACGACGAAGCTTTGGCGCGAGTTCATCTCCGACACGCCGGACTCGCAACGCATCGAGCCGATCGCCACGCAGTTTCGCGCGAGCGGCTATGACATCAAGGTGGCGCTGCGCGGGCTCTTTCTCAGCGAGGCGTTCTGGAGCGACGACAATCGCGGCGTGCTCGTGAAGTCACCGGCCGAGTTCGTCATCGGCGCGGTGCGCGCATTCGATGTCGGCTACGACGACACCGCTGCGTTCGCCGCGCAGATTCGCGCGCTCGGCGAGAACCTGTTTTATCCGCCGAACGTCAAAGGGTGGCCAGGCGGCGCGTCGTGGATCAACAGTTCGACGCTGCTCGCGCGCAAGCAGTTCGTCGAGCAGTTGTTCCGCGCGACCGAGCGTGCGGGGGCGTCGCGCATGAACGGCGCAGCCGGCCCGAAGAGCGCGGCGAGCGGCGCGCGGCCAGCGCTCGGCGCGAGTCAGACGAGTTCGCCGCTGCAGCGCGTCATGGCGCGCACGGGCCAGAGTGGCGTACGCTTTGACATCGCGAACTGGCTTGCGCATTACAACACTTCGCCGGCCGCGAAGCCGGGGCTGTCGGCCGAATTGCAGTTGCAGCACGCCGTGCTGCCGTTCACGCCGGTCGACGCGATCGCCACCGATTCCACCGCGAGCGCGTACCTCGAAGCCTTGCTGATGGACCCGGCGTACCAGTTGAAATAGTCGACGTAATGGCAGTCATTGCAACGAGCGTACCGCCGCCGGCGGCACGACATGCGCCAGCATGATCACGACGAGGTGCAGCATGAAGCGACGCAGCTTTCTTTCGATGAGCGCGGCCACCGGGGCGTCGCTGTGGTTGCCTCGCGCGTTCGGGGCGGGCGACGCGATGGATGCGACGAATGCGCCAGTCGTGCCTGGACACGGTTACGACAACCTGCTGATCCTCATCGAACTGAAAGGCGGCAATGACGGTTTGAACACCGTGATCCCGTTCGCCGATCCGGTGTACTACGCGCTGCGCAAAAACATCGGCATCAAACGCGAACAAATGATCCAGCTCGACGAGCGCACCGCGCTGCATCCCGCGTTGCAGCCGCTGATGCCGCTATGGCGCAGCCGGCAGCTCGCGATCGTGCAGGGCGTGAGCTACGCGCAGCCGAACCTGTCGCATTTTCGCTCGATCGAAATCTGGGACACCGCGTCGCGCTCCGATCAGTATCTGCGCGACGGCTGGCTCACGCGCGCGTTCGCGATGAGGCCTGTGCCCGCCGGTTTCGCGGCCGACGGCGTAGTGATCGGCAGCGCCGAAATGGGGCCGCTCGCGAACGGCGCGCGTGCGATCGCGCTCGTCAATCCCGCGCAGTTCGTCAAGGCCTCGCGGCTCGCGACGCCGGTGTCCTTGCACGAGCGCAATCCAGCGCTCGCGCATATTCTCGAGGTCGAAAACGACATCGTGAAAGCGGCCGATCGTTTGCGGCCGGTGCGAGGACAGCCGCAGTTGAAGACGGTGTTTCCGGGCGGCGCGTTCGGCAGTTCGATTAAAACCGCGATGCAGGTGCTGGCCGCTTCGGACACCCTGAAAGCCGCCGCCGGGCGCGCGCCACGAGAGCAACCGTCGAGCGGGCAGGGCGTGGGCGTGGCCGTGCTCCGGCTGACGCTGAACGGTTTCGATACGCACCAGAACCAGCCGGGTCAGCAGGCCTCGTTGCTCAGACAGTTCGCGGAAGGGATGGTGGCGATGCAGGCCGCGCTCGTGGAACTGGGCCGGTGGAACGATACGCTCGTGATGACGTATGCGGAATTCGGACGCCGTCCGCGCGAGAACCAAAGCAATGGCACCGATCACGGCACGGTGGCACCGCACTTCGTGACGGGCGGTCGCGTGCAGGGCGGTTTGTATGGCGTGCCGCCGATGCTCGCGCGGCTCGATGGGAACGGCAACCTGCCCGTCGGCGTGGATTTTCGCCAGCTTTATGCGACGGTGCTTGGGCCGTGGTGGGGGCTAGACGCGTCGGCGATTCTGCAGCAGCGATTCGAGCCGCTGCCGTTGCTGCGGGCTTGAGTGCTTGAACGCGAATCTGCGCGCCTGGCTGTCAGGCTACCTCGCGCGCCACGCGATCCATAGCTTGCGGATGGGTGTCAACGCGATGCGTTGATGCAGCACGTGAAAACCGTCGCGCTCGATTTCATCGAGCAAGGCCAAGGCGAGCGCCGCGAGCGCGAGTAGCGTGCGCTGCGCGCGCCGCGCGCTGGCGGGCACCGCCGCGAGCGCGGTCTGCACCGCGTCGCGCGCACGATGCGTCTCGAAGCGCATCAACTCGGTGAACGCGTCGGTGTATTTGCGGTTGATCAGATCGGCGGCGGTGACGTTGTAGCGCTGCATCTCGTCGATCGGAACGTAGATGCGGCCGTGCCGCGCATCGTTGCCGGTTTCGGCGACGAACTGCGCGAGCATCAGCGCCTCGCCGAGCGGCGTGGCCCACTCCGATGCTTGCGCCGCATCGTTGGCCGATCCCGTTGCCGCTGCGCGTGATATCAGCGACGCAAAATTGCCGCCGACGCCGCGCACATAGCGCCGCAGGTTCGGATAGTCGAGATAGCGCGCCTGGTCGAGATCCATCTCGAAGCCGGCGAGCAGTTCCTGCAGAGCGGGATATTCGGCCTGCGCGTCGGGCAGATGAGCCGCGAGCGCCTTGGACACCGGATGCGATGGCGAGCCCGCCGCGAGCGCGGCGATTTCTTTTTGCCACCATGCGAGCTTGGTGCGACCAACGGCGGGATCGCTCGTTTCCTTGACCGTTTCCTCGAACTCGCGACGCAGTGCGAAGAGCGCCGTCAACAGCGGCTGACTGGCTGCGCGCGCCTGGCGAAGCGCATAGTAGGTGCTCGATCCTGGGGGTGCCGCTTTCTGCTGGCAATAGTCGTCGAAATTCACGGGATGGGTGTGTGGGCAAGGGCTGTCGAGAAGGGCGCCGGCGTTTGTCGTGGCGCCTTGCTCGTCGAGCCGAAAATTGTAGCATCGGCACCGCGCACGCAGATGCCGGCGGGTGCAGACAAGCGCGAATCAATCGGTTAGAATCTCGCGCTTACGCTTTTGGGCGCGTGTCTGGCGAGCTCGGGAGTGCACAGGACAATCGGGCGCGACGCATCGCGGCGTACCCGGCTGCGAGGGTGGCGAAATTGGTAGACGCACCAGGTTTAGGTCCTGACGCCCGCAAGGGTGTAGGGGTTCGAGTCCCCTCCCTCGCACCATCAAACCCTTATGTATCAAGGGTTTCCTGTTCTTGCGCTGTTAAAAATCTAGCCAGTTTTTGCCGGTTTTACGTCGGATTTGACAGCAATTACGCCAGCATTCACGGCGAACTTCTCGACCGCGCGATTGCCCGCCTCGGCATCCGCCGACGGCATCCAGCGGCCATACACGCGCGCGATCATCGTCCAGTCTGCATGGCCCATCTGTTTTGCTACCCACATCGGGTGTTCGCCGGCCGACAGCATCATTGATGCGTATGTGTGCCGAGTCTGGTAGTGGCGGCGATAGCGCACGCCGGCGCGCTTGAGCGCAGTCTGCCCGCGCGTAGGTGAAACCGGCAGAAACTACTTTGCCGACAGACCTATGGCGCGCACCAACGTCGCGACGCTCGCGGTAAAGCTTGGAGTTGCACGCGGCACGATCACGCACCGGTTGCGCCGCCTCGAGGATGCCCAGGTGATCGTCGGCTATACGGTGAAGCTGCGTCCCGAAGCTGTACCTGACGAAATCCGCGCATGGATGGGTGTCCAGGTAGAAGGTAATCAGACCCGCGAAGTGATTGCAAGCTTGCTCGGCGAACCCGGAGCCGTCGCGTTACACGACACGAATGGCCGCTGGGATCTGTGGGCGGAACTGCGGGCGAGTTCGCCGGCGGAACTATCAAAAGTGCTTGAACGGGTACGTCTCATCAAAGGCATCCGGCATACTGAAACGAGCATCTTGCTGAAGAGCTATCGCTAGCAACGGCCACACTGTAGCGACCGCTGTCATCACGCGTCAGACGAGATTGGGGCCGAGTACGCTGAACAGGTTCTTCGGATCGGAGGTCTGCGGGATCAGCTCGACGATATCTCCGATGCCAAGTTCCGCCGCCATGTCGCGGATGAAGGTCAATGCCGACAGGTCCTCCAGCGCGAAGCCGACCGAATCGAACACGGTGACGTCCGTGTCGCACTTGCGGCCAGCCGCGGTGCCTGACAAGACCTGCCATAGCTCCGTCACCGGAAAGTCCGGCGCCATCTGCTGGATATCACCTTCCATACGAGTTTGCGGTTCGTACTCGACGAAGACATCGGCACCCGCAAGAATGTCCGCATGCAATTCCGTCTTGCCGGGGCAGTCGCCGCCCACCGCGTTGATGTGCATGCCAGGTGCGATCATCTCCGGCGTCAGAATTGTCGCGTTGGTTTTGTCGGCCGTGACCGTCGTGACGATGTCTGCGCCTCGCGCCGCTTCGGCCGCGCTGTTACAAACGATCACGTGCAGATGCTGGCTAATCAGGTTGGCAGCGAGCTTGGCCGTCGCGTCCGGGTCGACGTCGAAGACGCGCAACGTGTGAATGCCCAGGAGGTCACGGAAAGCGATTGCCTGAAACTCGCTCTGCGCGCCGTTACCGATCAACGCCATGACACGGCACCCGGGACGCGCAAGCGTGCGCGCTGCGAGCGCCGAGGTCGCGGCAGTGCGGATCGCCGTCGTCAACGTCAGTTCGGAGAGCAGACGTGGCGCGCCGGTATCGACGTCGGCCAGTACACCAAAGGCCATCACAGTGGGCAAGCCTTGACGCGTGTTCTTTGGGTGTCCATTCACGTACTTGAAGGCGAATTCTTTCGAGTCCGCAACCGGCATCAGTTCGATCACGCCGTCGTTTGAGTGGCAGGCGACGCGCGCGCTCTTGTCGAACTCGGGCCAGCGCAAAAAGTCACGCTCGATGCGCTCGGCGACACTCGCGATACAACGCGACAGACCGACGCGCTTCACGAGGTGGATCACGTCGTCGGCGCTAAGATAGACAGTACGGGGAAGGCGGGACTGCACGGGTTATCTCCTGAATGGCTGAACAATGAGGAGAGTTTCCCAAAGTCGTGCGTCAGTCGATAGCGCGTGAAATGCTGCTTTTTTGCAGGTTTTTGGCGAACTGCCGGGCTTGACTGACAGAATGATCGTTTCCGCTCTGCTTCCGAAGAATTCGCGGCTGCTGGAAGGTGATTTCCTGGTCTGCCCGAAGTGAATCGACGGCCCTAAGACAGGTTCGGATGCTCGCTGACGGGCGACTCTTGTCGGCCACAGAGCTGCCTTTGAATGATTCTGCTCGAACGACAGCTCGTGGCCGACTGTACCCAGTCGGCCAGCGTCACCGTAGGCTGCTGCTCGAACACATTCCCTCCGCCACCGGCCGCTTTGAGGCGGCATTGCTCAGCGGGTACTCCCGGCCAGTTTCCGCCGCTCGTTTCCATGCGCACGATGTCGTTCGAGCGACCGCTTCGTACTAAAACGCGACGGACATCGCGTTCAAGAGACTCGCGCAACCACTCTTGCCGGTGGGCTGTTCCATTCTGGCGAGCCGGCTTGCCACCATCTGCAAGCGAACGTCGCCGCGCAGCTTCCTGCTGAGCGACCCAGTCGATGGTTGTATTGAGGGTCATGGGGTTGTCCTGATAACTGATACGCCTTTTCCAGAAACAGGGGCTCGTCGAACCTTGGCCGTAATGTGATGCGTGGACGAGCGCTTCAACCAAGTCCGAATGTTTTCCTCAAGCTTGAATCGACCGGGCGGGAGGGCATAAAGCGCCGCAATTTGCTCAGCAGGGATGCCTCGCCCGCGGGCGTGCGACGCATTCGCCAGCTGCCAAGCGCCGCTTCGACAATTGTCTTTGCCACGCCATCGGGCTCGGGGGCACCTTTGACACTGTTCACTACGGCGCTCGTTGCAAGGGCACGCTCGCGGTCGTAGTCGGCGATTTTCGAATCCGCCTGGGGCGCATTTATGTCGAGATTGGTCCTGGTAAAAGTCGGTTCGACCAGCGTTGCGCGTATGCCGAACTGGCGCACCTCATGATCCAGGGTTTCGGTCAGCCCTTCCACAGCGTGCTTGGACGCCGAATAGAGTCCCATGTAGGGCGCCGGGAGAAACCCGAGCACCGAACTGACATTGACGATCCTCCCACCGCGTTGTGCCCGCATGTGGGGGAGTACAGCCTGTGTCGTGCGCAGAATGCTGAATACATTGGTATCGAACAGAGACGAGGCCTCGGCAGTCGACGTTTCCTCGACCGCGCCAATCATGCTCGTTCCTGCATTGTTGACCAGCACGTCGATTCGCCTGGCGCGATCGATGACGGACTGGATTCCAGCCTGGACCGAAGCATCGTTGCGAACATCCATCTCGACAAGCTCGACTCCCGAGATAGGCGCCGCTTTTGCGATGCTGCGCACGGTGCCAAATACGCGGCACCCCCGCCTGGCAAACTTCTCGGCGGCGGCACGTCCGATCCCCGATGACACGCCGGTAACAACGACAACGGCGGAATTCGACATGGTAGTTTCCTTCGATACGGTGCATTAATTGTGTTTTAACTGCGGGCGTCGAGCGCGTCCTGTAGTCTTTGTTCAGAAGGCTGTGCCTGCTCACTGCGACCGTTGCGTGAACCAGCGGTACTACCGGGCCGGATCCTGAACCAGATGGAATACATGGCCGGGAGGAACATGAGGGTCAAGATCGTTCCAGCGAACGTGCCGCCGATCAGCGTGTAAGCGAGGGTTCCCCAGAACACTGAATGGGTCAGGGGGATGAACGCAAGAATCGCCGCCATGGCGGTCAGGATCACCGGGCGGGCACGCTGCACAGTGGCTTCGACGACCGCATGGAACGGGGCGAGTCCGGCGTGCTCGTTCTGATGGATCTGCCCGATCAGGATCAGCGTGTTGCGCATCAGGATCCCCGACAGCGCGATGAGACCGACCAGCGCATTGATGCCGAACGGCTGCCTGAACAGAATCAGCGTCGGCACAACTCCGATCAGACCGAGTGGGCTCGTCAGGAACACCATCACCATCGCGGAGATCGAGCGCACCTGGAAGATGATGATGATGAGCGTAACCGCCAGCATGATCGGGAAGAGCGGCAACATGGCTTTGGTCGCTTTAGCCGATTCCTCGATGGAACCCGCCTCTTCGATACGGTAGCCGGTCGGAAGCCCGGCGATGATGGGTTGAAGCTGCTTCGTAATCGCGGTCGATACATCCGGTGGCTGCAGGTTGTCGGCAATGTCCCCGCGTACCGTGATCGTCGGCACGCGGTCCCGCCAGCGCATGATTGGTTCCTCCATCCGCACGTCGACCTTGCCCACCTGCGACAGCGGAATGCGTTGCCCGTTCGCGCCAGCCAGCGTGAAGTCGCCGAGCCGCGCCGGGTCGAGACGAACATCGCCGGCCGAACGTGCGATGACCTGCACGGTTCGAATATCCTCACGCACGGCGGTGACAGGCACGCCGGTGAGCAGGAATTGCAGCTGTTGCGCCACGGCGCTGGATGTCAGCCCAACCGCCTGCAAGCGATCCTGCTGCAACGTGAAGTGCAGCGTGGGCGTGCGCGTACCCCAGTCAGAGTTGACCGTGCGCATCATCGGACTGGCCTCCATCCCCTGCTCAACTTCTCCCGCAATACCGCGTAGCTTGTCCGGGTCCGGGCCAGAGATACGGTAGGCGACCGGGTACGGCGAATATGGACCGAATACGAGTTGCGTGACCCGCACGCGCGCCTCGGGGGCGAGACCGTTGGAGACTGCCTGACGCAGTCGCTGCTTCAATGCGTCGCGCTCATCCTGGCTGTCCGTGCGCACTACAATCTTCGCGAACGACGGATCGGGCAGTTCCGGCCCCATCGCCAGGTAAAAGCGTGGCGCGCCTTGCCCGACGTACGCGGTGACGATCCTGGCTTCCTTCTGCTTCGCGAGCCACGCTTCGACCTTCGTCGTGGCGGCGCTGGTTTGCGAGATCGACGTGCCATAGGGCATCTGCACCTCGACCAGCACCTCGGGACGGTCGGAGATGGGGAAGAATTGTTTTTTGACCACACCCATGCCGAGGATGGCCAGGACGAAGAGCCCCACGACCGAACCGGCGACCAGCCATTTGCGCGCGATGACGCGCGTAAGCAGCTGACGGAAGCGGTTGTAGCGCGGCGTGTCGTAGATCGCGTCGTGACCGCCTTCGACCTGTTTGAAGTCGGGCAGCATCTTCACACCCAGGTAGGGTGTGAAGACCACGGCGACGACCCACGATGCGATCAGCGCGATGCCGACGATCCAGAACATGTTGCTGGTGTATTCGCCGGCCGTGGAGCGCGCGAAGCCATTGGGCATGAAGCCGACGGCGGTTACCAGCGTGCCCGCCAGCATCGGCGCGGCCGTATGACTCCACGCATAGGCGGAGGCGGCGATGCGGCTGTAGCCTTCCTCCATCTTTACCACCATCATTTCGATCGCGATGATCGCGTCGTCCACGAGCAGGCCGAGCGCGAGGATCAGCGATCCGAGCGTGATGCGATCGAAATTCTTGCCGGTCGCGGCCATCACGACGAACACCACCGCGAGTGTCAGTGGTACGGCAGCGGCAACGACGAGGCCCACGCGCCAGCCCATGCTGACAAAGCTCACCAGCATGACCACCAGCAGCGCGACGAAAAACTTGAGCATGAACTCGTCGACCGCCGAATGAATGTTGACGGCTTGATCGGTGACTTTGGTCAGGCTCATGCCCAGCGGCAGCCCGGCGTTGATTGCGCCGACCTCGCTGTCCAGCGCGCGGCCGAGGTCCAGCCCGTTCCAGCCGTCGCGCATCACGATGCCCAGCAGCAGGGCCGGTTCGCCGTTGTTGCGGATCATGAAGGTTGCCGGATCTTCATAACCGCGCGTGACGGTGGCGATATCCGACAGCTTCAGTGTGCGGCCCTGCGCCACAATGGGCGTATCACGGATCTTCTGCAGGTTGTCAAAGGCACCGTCCAGACGGATGAATACCTCTGGACCTTTGGTCTCCACGGAGCCGGCCGGCGTCAGGGCGTTCTGGCCGTTGAGCGCGGCGAACACGTCCTGCGGGCTCACGCCGAGCGTTGCCAGCCGGTCATGCGAGAACTGGACATAGATGCGCTCGGCCTGCTCGCCGATGATGTCGACCTTCTTCACGCCCGGCACGTGCAGCAACCGCTGGCGCAGCGTCTCCGAATCGCGCACGAGCAGGCGCTGCGGCTCGCCCTTCGCCTTCAGGGCAAACAGCGCGAACGTGACATCCGCGTATTCGTCGTTGACCATCGGCCCGATCACGCCAGACGGAAGGTTGGCTGCCTCGTCGCTGATTTTTTTCCGGGCCTGGTAGAACTGTTCCTGTACTTCCGACGGCGGGGTGCTGTCGAGCAGGGTTAAGGTCGTGAAGGCCAGGCCGGGGCGCGTATAGGTCTCGGTCCGGTCGTACCAGCGCAGCTCCTGCATGCGCTTTTCGATTTTCTCGGTGACCTGATCGTGCATTTCCTGCGCGGTGGCCCCGGGCCACGCGGTGATGATGGTCATCACCTTGACCGTGAACGCGGGGTCTTCTGCCCGCCCCAGCTTGAAGAACGAAACGAGGCCCGCCAACGAGATCAGGCAGATCAGGAACAGGGTAATGGAGCGCTCGCGCACAGCAAGCGCCGACAGATTGAAACGGCCTTCGCTCACTGACGGACTCCCTCGGTCGACATCGCGACGACTTGACTTGTCACCCGGACCTGCTCGCCTTCGCGCAGCAGTTGCGCGCCGAGCGCGACGATCCGGTCGCCTTGCCTGATCTCACCGGCGACGCGGGCACTATCGTCGTCCAGATGTTCGACGGTAACCGGCCGCCAGGAAACTTTGGCCGGTTTGCCGTTGATGACCCACACCCCGGGCCCCTTGCCCGCGTCGAACAGCGCACCAATCGGCACCTGCAAACTGCCCTGCACCGGGGAACGCGCGTCCGGAATCTGGATCGTCACCGTGGCGCCCAACGGTGCGTCGGCCAACGCACCCTGCAGCACATACCGTGCTTCGTAAGTGCGCGTACGCGGATCCGCGGCATCCGAGAGCTGGCGCAGCGTCGCCGGTACGCTCACGCCGCCGTTGCCGAACAGCATTGCCTGGGCGACCGAACCGATGGCGGGGCGCAGGGTTTCGGGTAGCTGGATGACAGCCTCGCGGCGCCCGGCGTGGGCCAGGCGCACCACGGGCTGTCCGGCGCTGACGACCTGGCCCGGTTCGGCCAGCGTTTCCATCACGACGCCATCGCCGTCCGCTACCAGCTCGGCATAACCCGTCGCATTGCGCGCAACGCCGGCGTCAGCCTCGGCCGCACTGAGCTGAGCTTTGGCGGCATCGGCCGCCGCCCTGATCTGGTCATAGGCCGATGCCGATATCGCTCCCGTGCCGCGCAGGTCGCGGTAGCGCTCTTCATCTTGCGCGGTCTGCTGCGCCCGAGCTCGCGCGGCGGTGACCGCGTCCTGCCGGGCCTGCGCGGCAAGCCTCAGATCGATGGGATCGATGCGCATCAGCGGCTCACCGCGCTTGACGGTTTGCCCGGCATCCACCAGCCGCTCGAGCACCTTGCCGGAGACGCGAAATCCGAGATCGCTCTGCACGCGCGCGGCGACGGTTCCGGTAAACGAACGGGAAACGGGGATCGCCGCCTGAGCGATGGTGGTGCGCACCAGGGGCGCCTCGGTGCGCGGATCGGACGGGGCTTTTGCGCCGCAGGCGGCTAGCGCAAATGGCAGTGCACAGACGACTGCAGAGATGGCAAGGCGACGCCGGAGCATGAAAGACCCATTGATGGAGTGATCAGGGCTTTCATTATGGTTCTAGTGACTAATGTAGTCAACAGTCACCGCGGCGATTTGCCTCAAGGCGACAGACTGCGGAGCACGAGACTGGACAGTTGGGCAGGCGCGACCTTGGTGTAATCGAAGCTGTACTGCAGGAGCATCGGGTTGAGGTAGGGGCGCATCACCAGATAGATCGCCATCGCGGTCTCATCGAGGGGTGTTTTGCGCTCGAAGTCCCCGCTTTGCCGGCCCTCCTGCAGGATGTCCTGAAGCAGCTTCTGGACGCGCGCTTCATACGCAAGCACAGCCTGCCAGTTCTCCGTGGCCGCCGATGCGGCAATCTCGTAGAGCTTGCGGTCCTGGAAAAACAGACGGAGGCTCGCATCGGTGAACACGCTGAACATCCGCCGCAGCTTCTCCGCTGGCAGATCGGTTTGCGCGACGGCCGTCCTGACCTCGGTTTCGATCTGATGCAGACAGTTCGCGCAGATCATCTCGCCAATGGCCTGCTTGGACTCGAAGAATTTGTAGATATAGGCCTTGGAGAACCCGATCGCCTTGGCGAGGTCGGAGACCGTCGTTTTCTCGTAGCCATACCGGCTGAAGTGCTCGGTGGCGGCGACAACGATCTGATCCCGCACCTCGTGGTCAGCGGGGCCGCGCGCCGGGATGGGAGAAGTGGTGGCTTTTTTCATAGGCATAGCATACAGCAATGGACAACCAGTGACTATTTGGTATTATAGTCACAACAGGAACCTTGCGAAGACGCTCATGCTACCCAAACACATCCTTGCCGCCGTCATGGTCGCCGGCCTCTCGGCAGGCTGCGCGGTAGGCCCCGATTATGTCCGGCCCAATGTCGCGATGCCGGACCAGTTCCTGGGTCAGGCCGCGGTGGATCACCGGCACGCGGCGGCCAGTGCCGACCTTGTCACGTGGTGGACGGGTTTCGATGATCCGCAACTGACACGATTCGTCACGCTCGCGCTGGAACAGAACCTGGACCTCGCGCAAGCCGCCGCTCGCGTCTCGCAGGCGCGCGCGGGACTTGGCGCGGCGAATGCCGCGCTGCTCCCATCCGGCAATGTCAGCGGCCAGGCGGCGAGAGTCTATCAATCTGTTGAAACCCCCTTGGGGCGGGTCCTGAATTCGACACCTGGCTTCGACCGTTACGGCAACGACTATGAGGCCAATTTCAGCGCGAGCTGGGAACTGGACGTGTTCGGGGGCCTGCGCCGCGGACGGGAAGCGGCACTTGCCGAATACCAGGCTTCAGAAGCGGGTGCGGCGGCCACGCGCCTGGCTGTCGCAGCGCAGACTGCCGATATCTACATCACCATTCGTGGGTTGCAGGCCCGTCTGAACGTTGCTCGCAAGCAGGTGCAGACGCAGCAGGATCTGCTCTCGACCATCAACCTTCTGTATGGCAAAGGACTGGCGGCCGACCTTCAGGTGAGCCAGGCTGAAGGTGCGCTGGCCCAGGTTCAGGCATCCGTCCCGGTCCTCGAGACGGCTCTGGAATCGGCCCTGAACGCGCTGGACGTGATGCTGGGTGCACAGCCCGGCACGCATCGAGCCGAACTGATTGAACCGGGCGACATACCGGTTGCCCCGCAGATCGCGGCTACAGGATCGCCGGGAGAGTTGCTCCGGCGCCGGCCCGACCTGATCGTGGCCGAGCGTCGCCTGGCTGCATCGAACGCGCGCATCGGCATGGCCATCGCCGAGTATTACCCCAAGGTGTCGCTGAGTGGACTGATCGGCAGCGCCACCTCGGTGGCCAGCGGCAACCTGTTCAGTACCGGCGCCAATCAGGCCGCTGGCGTGCTGGGGCTGCGCTGGCGTCTGTTTGATTTCGGCCGCATCAATGCGCAGATCGAACAGGCCAGCGGGCGGCAGGCCGAAATGTTGGCTGCGTATCGGCTCGCTGCGCTTCACGCAACCGAAGATGTCGAGAACTCTTTCTCGGCACTCGTGAAGCGCGAGCAACAGGCCGCGGTGCTCGCCCAGGGAGTGGATTCGCTCGGTCGCGCTCGAGCGGCCTCGTTCGCCGCCTATCAAAAAGGTGTCGTCAGCCTGATCGAAGTCCTGCAGGCCGACGACAACCTGCTACGCGCCTCCGATGAGCGGGTGCAGGCGCAAACGGAATCGGCACGCGCAGCGGTTGCTGCCTTCAAGGCGCTCGGTGGCGGATGGCAACCTCGAGGATCCGAAGCAGTCGCGATCAAATAGCAACCCCACGCACCAACGACGTGGCAGGAGTGTGGATTATTGCCATCGTTCTTTGCTTAATGAGGACTTTGCCGCATGCCGCCCAAACGAATGACGCGAGCAGAAAGCCGCGAGCGAACCCGGCGTCGCCTGCTCGACTCTGCAGCGTCGAGCATCGCCGAAAAAGGGTTTGCTGCGACCAGCGTAGAGGATATCGCAGCCCAGGCCGGCTATACCCGCGGCGCGTTTTACTCGAACTTCAGCAGCAAGAGCGATCTATTCGTCGAGCTGCTCCGTCTCGATCACCAGAACATGCAAGAAAACTTGCAGAAGCTGCGAGACGCCGCACCGTCCAGCGAAAACCTGCAAGTGCAGCTCACCTTGTTGTACGCGCAGTGCTATCGCGACGACAACAACTACATCATCTGGGCTGAGGCACGTTTGCATGCCATGCGTGACGCGAAATTCCGGCAACATGTGAATGCCCTATGCCTGCAAAAGCGCGACATGATCGCGTACTTGATTGAGCAGTCATGCAAACGCCTCAACGTACAGTTGCCGGGCCCTTTCTCCGACCACGCGCTCGCCGTTATTGCATTGATTGACGGCATCCTCTACTTCAACATGACGATGCCCAATGATCTGTCGAACGCTTCGGCCGAAGCGATTTTGAGCAACGTTTTTACAAGATGTTCTGCAATGCACCGGTCCTGACTGAAGCACAGTTTGATCTTGCGCCTTCTCCACAGATACCCGGTCAAGCGGTTCAATCCATCAGGTGTATTAGCCAGGTTTCCTGGTGTCGCGCGCGCGGAGGCGGCCAGAGAGTGAACGGAGTATGGCTAGAGTGTCCGTTCGGGGTTTCTTACCGGCCGTTGACCTGCGGGAGCGTCAAATGACCGAGTGGGTGTGCGCCGTGAAAAGGTGGCGCTTTCCAGTGGGTGTAAGTCCCACCCGGCAAATGCTCCAGCCGGAAGCAACCTATAAGGACTTTCCCTTTTTGCAAGCTTGGGGTTCATTCGGTCATTGATTGATTCCGATGTTGTGGCGGACGCGATGGCGGATCGGCGGCGGGGCAGACTGCACACCTATAAACGGCCTTGTTGGGGCGCTGCCGCTTCTGTGCCCGGGCCCGGATAGTAACCGCGCAGCAGGACTCCATCCGGAGCGCGGCGCCACGCATGAGATGCGTCGCCTGGAGCTTCCTCGAGTTCGCCTGCTGCCGGTCTGTAGTGAGGACGTGGAGATTGGGCAACCTATCAACTCCGATTCGTGTTCAGAAGCTGCAGATGGCGTTGCACGCGAAAGCGAAGGCTGAAGCCGGGTTTCGCTTCTATGCGCTGTACGACAAGATCTATCGCGAGGATGTGCTGGCGCATGCGTACGCCCAGTGCCGTTCGAACAAGGGCGCGCCGGGTGTCGATCGGCAAGACTTCGCGGAGGTCGAAGCGTATGGGGTGCAGAAGTGGCTCGGCGAACTGGCGCTTGCGCTCAGGCAGGAGAGTTACCGGCCGGCCCCTATCAGAAGAGTGTTTATCCCGAAGGCCAATGGCAAGCTGAGGCCGCTGGGCATCTCGACCTTGCGGGATCGGGTGTGCATGACAGCAGCGATGCTGGTGCTCGAACCGATCTTCGAAGCTGACCTTCCACCGGAGCAGTACGCTTACCGCGCGGGGCGAAACGCCCAGCAGGCGGTGATCGAGGTGGAGGAACGGCTGCATCGCGGGCAAACGGACGTTGTTGACGCCGACCTTGCGGACTACTTCGGAAGTATTCCCCACGCTGATTTGATGTTGTCGCTCGCGCGACGCATCGTGGATCGGCGCGTGCTGCATCTGATCCGGATGTGGCTGGAATGCGCCGTTGAAGAAACCGATAACCGAGGCCGGAAGAAACGTACGACCGAGGCCAGAGACAGCAGGCGCGGCATTCCGCAAGGTTCACCCCTCTCGCCGTTACTGTCGAACATCCTGCTGACGGATTGGGACCGCGAGCTGGAGCGGCGCGGGCATGCGTTCTGCCGCTACGCGGACGACTGCAACATCTACGTGCGAAGCAAGGCGGCAGGCGAGCGGCTGCTGACCGGCATGACGACGTTTCTCGCGAAGCGTCTGAAGCTGAAGGTCAACGACGCGAAGAGCGCATGCGCCCGTCCGTGGACACGCAAATTCCTTGGCTACAGCCTGACGGTTCATCGTCAGGCACGGCTGCGCATTGCGCGGGAAAGCCTGAAACGGCTCACGGCGCGGGTGAAGACGTTGCTGAGGCAGGGGCGGGGAAGGAGTCTCAGCCACACCATCGAGACGCTGAATCCGGTGCTTCGGGGATGGGTCAACTACTTCCGGTTCACGCAAGGCAAACGCGCGCTGGAAGAACTGGATGGTTGGCTAAGGCGGCGATTGCGCTGCCTGCTCTGGCGGCAGGCAAAACACCGGCAGGGCCGAACCACCATGCTACGTCGACAGGGGTTGCGGGAGGATCGGGCATGGCGTTCAGCCCACAACGGCCAGGGGCCGTGGTGGAATGCTGGGGCGCTTCACATGCGCGACGCCTTCCCGAAACGCTTCTTCGACAGACAGGGGCTCGTTTCGCTGCTGGACACCCAGCGACGCCTCCAGCGTTCTTGATGAACCGCCGTATGCGGAACCGCACGTACGGTGGTGTGGGAGGGCTTAAGGGGCGATCCCTCACCCTACCCGATCCTGCCTCGTCGCTGCAGGGGCGGTGAGCGGCCGTTGTACCCTCCTATCGCGGCCATTGAATGAAGAAAGCGCGGAAGACCGGCGTTTGTCGATGAACGAAACCAGGTCCGCGCGCCCACTCATATCGATACGAGCATTGGTTGTTTGGCGCCGCGGCGCCGCGTGCATAAAATCGCGGGCTCAATGCGCCGGCGGTCGCCGGCGCGAGCCGACGCATACCCAACGAAAGGAGCACCATGAGCGCCGACGAAAGACTGAATCGCCTGATCGAGCCTGGC
Organism: Paraburkholderia sp.; assembly: GCA_036264535.1. Taxonomy (GTDB): domain Bacteria; phylum Pseudomonadota; class Gammaproteobacteria; order Burkholderiales; family Burkholderiaceae; genus Paraburkholderia. Next base: position 26,815 of record DATAQT010000243.1, read on the forward strand.
CGCACGTCGAGCAACCCGAAGGCGAATTATCGGAACGCCTCGCGCTGGGGCGATCTCGTCTTCGTGTCGGGCAAGTCGGCGAATGGCGCCGTCGATGGCAAGGCCCCGCATGGCCGTCTCGGCGATAGCCTAACGCTTGCGGAGGGCGTCGCGTTCGCGCGCGAGGCGGCGCTCGAACTGCTGCTCGTGTTGCGCGACGAACTCGGCAGCCTCGGCAACGTGAAGCAGGTGCTCGACCTGCAAGGCTTCGTGAATGCCGACGCTTCGTTCGAGGATCACGCGAAGGTGCTCGACGGTGCGTCGGATCTGCTAGTCGAAGTGCTAGGCGACGCGGGTGTGCATGCCCGCTCCGTGTTCGGGGCGGTGTCGTTGCGCGGCGGCCAGCCGGTCATTCTGCGGGCCGTCGTGGGCGTGAGCGCGTAGCGCGGGACCGGCGCGCCACGCCCCCCAGCGCTGCTAAAAAAGCCCCGCGCCGCGACACGGCGTGGGGCTTCGGAACGTGGCGAAGCTTTCCGGTCAGAAATCGAAACCCGGCCCGCCCGCGCCAGGTCCGCCGGACACGGCAGGTTGCGTCGTCGCATCCTTCGGTGTCTCGTGAACGGTGGCGTCGGTCGTGAGCACCAGGCCGGCGACCGAGGCCGCGTTCTGCAGCGCGGTGCGGGTGACCTTGGTCGGATCGAGCACGCCCGATTCGACCAGATCGCCGTATGCGCCGGTCGCGGCGTTGTAGCCGAAGTTGCCGCTGCCTTCCGACACCTTCGCGACGACCACGCTCGCTTCTTCGCCGGCGTTCGAGACGATCTGGCGCAGCGGCTCCTCGAGCGCGCGCAGCACGATCTTGATGCCCGCGTCCTGGTCGGGCGTCGCGCCCTTCAGTCCGGCGATCGCCTGTTTCACGCGAATCAGCGCCACGCCGCCACCCGGCACGATGCCTTCCTCGACAGCCGCACGCGTCGCATGCAGCGCGTCGTCGACGCGATCCTTCTTCTCCTTCACCTCGATCTCGGTCGCGCCGCCCACCTTGATGACAGCGACGCCGCCCGCGAGCTTCGCAACGCGCTCCTGCAGCTTCTCCCGGTCGTAGTCGGAGGTGGCTTCCTCGATCTGCGCGCGGATCTGCTTCACGCGCGCGGTGATGTTCTGCGTGTCACCCGCGCCGTCGATGACGGTCGTGTTGTCCTTGCTCACCTCGATGCGCTTGGCCTGGCCGAGTTCCGCGAGCGTCGCCTTGTCGAGCGTGAGGCCCGTTTCCTCGGAGATGACCTGGCCGCCTGTCAGGATCGCGATGTCCTCGACCAGTGCCTTGCGGCGATCGCCGAAGCCCGGCGCCTTCACGGCCACGGTCTTGAGAATGCCACGGATGTTGTTGACGACGAGCGTCGCGAGCGCTTCGCCTTCCACGTCCTCGGCGATGATGAGGAGCGGCCGCCCCGTCTTGGCGACCTGTTCGAGCACCGGCAGCAGATCACGAATGTTCGACACCTTCTTGTCGTGCAGAAGGATGTACGGCTGGTCGAGCGCGGCGACCTGACGGTCCTGGTTGTTGATGAAGTAGGGCGACAGATAGCCGCGATCGAACTGCAACCCTTCGACCACGTCGAGTTCGTCATCGAGCGACTTGCCGTCTTCGACGGTAATCACGCCTTCCTTGCCAACACGATCGATTGCCTCCGCGATGCGCAGACCGATCGACTCCTCGCCGTTCGCGGAGATGGTCGCGACCTGCGCGATTTCCTTGCTCGTGGTGGTCGGCTTGCTGATCTTCTTCAGTTCCTCGACGGCGCTCAGCACCGCCTTGTCGATGCCGCGCTTGAGATCGAGCGGGTTCAGGCCCGCCGCGACATACTTGTTGCCCTCTCGCACGATCGCCTGCGCGAGCACGGTCGCGGTCGTGGTGCCGTCGCCGGCGAGATCGCTGGTCTTCGAGGCCACCTCCTTGACGAGTTGCGCGCCGATGTTCTACAGCTTGTCGGCAAGCTCGATCTCCTTGGCCACCGACACGCCGTCCTTGGTCACGATCGGGGCGCCGAAGCTGCGCTCCAGCACGACGTTACGGCCCTTCGGACCGAGCGTGATCTTCACGGCGTTGGCGAGAATGTTGACGCCCTCGATGAGCTTGGTGCGGGCGTTATCCGAGAATACGATGTCCTTTGCTGCCATGTGATTCGACTCCTTGAGCGTTCAGGTTCAGCGGTTCACGACCGCAACGATGTCTTCCTCGCGCAGCACGAGCAGTTCGTCGCCATCCACCTTGACGGCCTGCCCCGAATATTTGCCGAACAGCACGCGCTCGCCGACCTTGACGTCGGGCTCGACACGTTTGCCGTCGGCGTCACGTCGGCCGGGACCGACGGCGAGAATCTCGCCCTGGTCCGGTTTTTCGGTGGCGCTCTCGGGAAGTACGATGCCCGACGTGGTGCGCGTTTCGTGATCCAGTCGTTTGACGATCACGCGATCGTGCAAGGGACGCAAACTCATTCGCTCTTTCCTCCAATGTGTTTCTTTTGACCTGGCACTCCGCGATTCGGAGTGCTACCGGAAGTCGAGTATAAAAAGGGACCAGGCACAGCCCAAATAAGCGTTTTCCACATCGATAGCGCGGCGGGAGGAATGTGCTAATCGCGTTCTTCGATGCCTCGGGTCGGTCGCGCACGCTCTGCAATCAGAACGTGCGGCCTTCGACCAGATGCGTCTTTACGCCATTGAGCACGTGGTCGCCGATCACCCTGGCTTTGTGATGCAGCGGGTTGTGGCTGAAGATGGTGCGCAGGTTGCGCCAGTGCCGGTCGAAGTTATGCCTGCGCGACGTTGCCGACGCGCCGCCGGCGTCGAAGAGCCGTTCTCCCGCCTGCAACGCGAGCTTGCCGACGACGATCTGCGTACGCGCGGTGGCGAGTGCGCCTTGCAGCACCAGTTCGTCCGCATCCGGTGCGGCGCGCAGGATAGCGTCGGATGACACGCCGAGCGTGCGCGCGTTTTCGCGCACCAGCACGTCGATCGTGTGGCTCAGCGCCGACAACTCGCCGACGACCTGCTGGATGAACACATCCTCGCGCGCGCTCGGCGCGGCGGAGTGCAGTACCGGCCGGCCGTGTGCGGTGACGTAGGCGCGCGCATCGGCGACGATGTTGCGCACGATGCCCGCCGCCACCGCCACCAGATGCAACTGTCGGTATGCGCCGCCATGCCGCCCGATCAGCGACCCGTAGCCCTTCTCGATCACCTCGCCAGGCTCGACCCGGACGTTGTTGAACACCGTGCTGCCACTTGCCGTCATGCGCTGGCCCATGCCATCCCAATCGTCGAGTACTTCGAGCCCTTCGGTGCGCACCGGAATGATCGCGGTGACACCTTTGCCCGCTTCATCGACGAGATTCGTACGGACGAAGTCCGCGTACGCGGTGCCGGTGGTGTAGTACTTCTTGCCCGTCACGCGAAAGTAACCGCCTTCGCGTCGTAGGACCGTCTCGATCTCGCCCGCGCGCGACGTGCCCTGTTCGCCCGACGCGCCGCCGAACAGCGCGCCTTCGACAATGCGGCTCACTTGCCGATCGTGAAACGGCGTGCGCGGGGCGAGGCGCAACGATTCGACCACGTCGAAATGCACGCGCAGCGCATGCGCAACGTTCGACTCAGCGGCCGCGAGCGTGGTGATGACGTGGATCGCATCCTCGAGGCTGCCGCCGAGGCCGCCGCGCTCGACCGGAATCCGCAACGCGCCGAGCCCCGAGCGGCGAAACGCGTCGAAAGCCGCGAACGGCAATTCACGGCGGACCTCGCGCTGCGCGGCGTCCACGCCGATTTCCGCGGCGAGTGCGGGCAACGCTGCAAGCGCGTCGGACAGACGTCTGGAGGGTTCGATGCTCATCGGTGAATTCGCCCTTGAATGGTTTGTCGTTAGCGGCGGAAAGCCGCGCCGGGATGACGGTCGTTCAGGCTGCCGCCTGCGCCGCCAAGCTTTTCGCGCAAGGTGCCAGGTGTGTAGCGGGTCTTGTAGCGGCCGCGCGCCTGCAATTCGGGCGCGATGAAATCCGCGAAATCCTCATAGGCTTCCGGCGTGACCGCATAGCTCAGGTTGAAGCCGTCGATGCCGGTTTCATCGACCCAGTTTTCCAGTGCATCGGCAACCTCGTTGGGCGCGCCGATGAACACCGGCCCGCGGCCGCCGATCGCGTTGTGCAGCGCGAGCTCGCGCACCGTCCACACGCGCTCGGGATCGAGCTTCGTGAAGCCTTCGAGCGCTGAGGAGGTGCCCGCGTCGAGCTCCATGTAGCGGATCGGTTCGTCGGCGTCGTAGGTCGAGAAGTCGATGCCGGTCCAGCCCGAGAACATCGCGAGCGCCGCTTCCGGCGTGACGTAACGGCGATAGTCCTCGTACTTGTCGCGCGCTTCCTTCGACGTTCGGCCGGTGATGATGGTCGCCATCGTGAAGAACTGGATATCGCGCGCATCGCGCCCGGCTTTCACAGCCTCGGCGCGCGTGCCCGCCACGACCGGCGTGAGTACCTGTTTGCTCGGTCCGCTCAGATAGATGCCTTCTGCGTGACGCCCCGCGAAGCGCTGCCCGCGCGCCGACGATCCCGCCTGGAACAGCACCGGCGTGCGTTGCGGCGAGGGCTCGGTCATATGGATACCGTGCACCTTGAAGTACTTGCCGTGATGATCGACGCGATGCACCTTCGACGGATCGGCGAACACGCCAGTCGTTGTGTCGCGCACGCTCGCGCCGTCCTCCCAGCTACCCTCCCAGAGCTTGTAGACCACGTCCATGTACTCGTCGGCGATGTCGTAGCGCTCGTCGCGCGACGCAATGCCGTCCTTGCCGAGGACTTTCACGCTGCTTTGCGCGAAGCCCGTCACGATGTTCCAGCCGATGCGTCCGCCGGTCAGATGATCGAGCGTCGACATGCGGCGCGCGAACACATAAGGCGGCTCGTGGTTGGCGTTGCTCGTCACGCACAGGCCCAGATCGCGCGTCACGTAGGCCATCGCGGAGAGCGCCATGAGCGGGTCCTGCTTGGGCACCTGCGCGCCGTGACGCAAAGCGGTATCGATGCTGCCGCCGTACACGTCGTTCACGCCGATACTGTCGGCCATGAAGAGCGAATCGATCAATCCGCGCTCGAGCGTCCTCGCCAGATCGACCCAGTAATCGAGCGTGTTGTAGTGCAGCGCGCGGTCACGCGGATGCCGCCACATGCCCGGCGAATGATGCACGGGGCTGTGCAGCGCAAATGCGTTGACGCGGATTTCCTTCTTCGCCTGAAGCGTTGCGCGGTTCATAGGAAAGGCTTGTCTCCGTTGATGGTCACGCGAAATCCCGAGCGCACTTCCGGGTGGTAGTCCCACACGGCCAGATGCTGGACCGCGCGGTTGTCCCAGAACGCGATCGAATGCGGCTCCCAGCGAAACCGCACCTGAAACTCGGGCGAGGCGAAGCGTTCGAACAGAAGGCCCAGGATCCCTTCGCTTTCGGCGGAGGACACGTTGTCGATATGCGTCGTGAAGTTCGGATTCACGAAGATGCCCCTGCGGCCCGTTTCCGGATGCGTGCGCACGACCGGATGCGACGCCCGCGGAAACGTCCTGCCGGCATCGTCGACGCCGCGCAGGCGGTTGCGTTGCCGATAGGTCGGCTCGCCGTCGTGCGTGGCACTCAGTCCTTCGAGATAGGTCCGCAGACCCGGCGAGAGTGATTCATACACCGCATAGGAGCTGGAAAAAAGCGTGTCGCCGCCGTGCGAGGGCAGCGTATGCAGATGCAGGATGCTGCCCATCGGCGGCTCCTGGTCGCACGAGACGTCGGAATGCCAGCGGTCGCCCGCGACGCGCTTCGTCGTGGCATCGCTGTGGATCGTCAGGATCTCCGGGTAGCCTTGCGGACCAGGGCTGTTCGGATGCACGTGCAGCGTGCCGAAGTGGCGACCGAGCGCGAGATGCTGGTCGAGCGTGAGCGGCTGGTCGCGAAAGAAGATCACCTGGTGAGCGAGCAGAGCGCGCCGCACGTCGGCCACTTGTTGAGGCGCGAGCGGCCGCGTCAGGTCGATTCCGCCGATCAGCGCGCCGATATGGCGCGTGAGCGGCTGCACGGCGATGGTTTCGTAAGCGGTATCAAGCATGGGTGGGTTCCTCGACGGAAGCAGCGCGATGAGTTGCTGCGGGATGTGGGGCGCTCAGATGCGCGTGGCCAGCGCCGTACAGTTTTTCTCGCAGCGTGCCTGGACGGTAGGCGTTCTTGTAGACTCCGCGACGCCGCAACTCGGGCACCACGAGCTCGACGAAATCCTCATGCGTGCCCGGGAGCAGAGCGTGGCTGAGATTGAAGCCATCGACACCGGTCTGCGCCTTCCAGCTTTCGAGCGCGTCCGCGACCTCGGCGGGCGAGCCGATGAACACGGGACCCTTGCCGCCGATCGCATTGAAGATCGCCAGTTCGCCGATGGTCCACACGCGCTCGGGATCGGCTACGGTGAAGGCTTCGATGGCCGACTGCATGCCTTCGCTCTTGACGTAGTGCAGCGGATCGTCGGGGCTGTATTTCGACAGGTCGATGCCGCTCCAGCGCGAGAACAGCGCGAGCGCGCCCTCGAGGCTCACATGACGCTGGATGTCCTGCCATTTCGCCTGCGCTTCTGCGGAAGTCGGCGCGACGATCACGGTCGCGAGCGAGAAGAACAGCACCGTGGCCGGATCGCGTCCGAGCGCGGCGGCGCGTGCGCGCACGTCGGCGACATCGCGCGCGACCAGATGCGCGGTCGGCGAGCTGAGGAACACGCACTCGGCGTGACGCGCGGCGAAATCCTTGCCGCGGTTGGACGTGCCCGCCTGATAGAGCAGTGGGGTGCGCTGCGGCGAGGGCTCGGCATAGTGCGTGCCCTGCATCGAGAAGAAGCGCCCTTCGTGGCGGATCTCATGCACGCGCGTCGGGTCTGCGAACACGCGCGCATCGCGATCGCGCAGCGCAGCGCCGTCTTGCCAGCTTTCTTCCCACAGTCGATAGACGATCTCCATGTATTCGTCGGCGAGGTCGTAGCGCTCATCGTGCGGCCGGGCGTCGGGCTGGCCGATCGCGCGCGAGCCGCTCTGCCCGAAACTCGTGACGATGTTCCAGCCGACGCGACCGCCCGTCAGATGGTCGAGCGTCGACATGCGCCGCGCGAACAGGAACGGCGCCTCGTAGCTCACGCTGCTCGTCACCGCGAAGCCGAGATGTTCAGTGACCTGCGCCATCGCGGAGACGAGCAGTAGCGGATCGAGCCGCGGAAACTGCAGGCCCCAGCGCACGCCCGCGGCGTTCGAGCCACCGTAGACGTCGTACTGGCTGATGCCGTCGGCGAAGAAGAGTGCGTCATAGCCGCCGCGCTCGGCCGTGCGCGCGAGATCGGTCCACAGCGCGAGCGAGTTGTAGTCGAGCGCCCGATCGCGTGGATGCGCCCACAGTCCGGGCGAGAGGTGCGTCGGCGCGAAGGCCAGGAACGCGTTGATGCGAATCTCCTTCGACATGGCGAGAATCCTTTAGGTCTTCGGGGTGAGGGGAAAGTGGCACGTCACGCAATGCGTAGCCGAAAGACGCTGCTCGGGCGGCGCCACGCTGCGGCAGATGTCGCGCGCGGCTGCGCAGCGCGTGTGAAAGACGCATCCAGCGGGCGGCGCCAGTGGTGACGGTATTTCTCCACCGATCGCCTGCACGTTGGGCGCATCCGGCTCAGAAGCCGCAATCAGCGCATGGGTGTACGGATGCGCCGCGCGCTCCACGATGTCCTCGCGCGTGCCTTGCTCCATGAAGCGGCCGAGATAGAGCACGCCGATATGCGTGCTCATGAAGGTGACGACCGCCAGGTCGTGCGAGATCAGCAGATAGCTGAGGCCGAGTGCGTCCTGTAGATCTTTCAGGAGATTGAGGATTTGCGCCTGGATTGACACGTCGAGTGCCGAGACCGGCTCGTCGAGCACGAGAATCTCCGGCTCCAGCACGAGCGCGCGCGCGATCGCGACGCGCTGGCGCTGGCCGCCGCTCAGCTCGCCAGGCCGGCGGCGCCTGAATTCCTCGGGCAGGCCGACTTGCGCGAGCAGTTCATCGACACGCTTGTGCAACGCATCGCGCGCAAAGCCGCTCTTCTGAATGCGCAGAGGCTCGAGCACGATCTCGCCGATCGTCATCTGCGGATCGAGCGAGCCGAAGGGGTCCTGCAGCACGGCTTGGACCGCGCGCTGCCGCCAGCGCCGGTCGGCATCGCGCGCGGACTTGCCGAAGACGCGCTCGCCGAAGCGCACTTCGCCGCGCGTCGGCTGGTCCGCGCCGAGGATGATCTTCGCGAGCGTCGACTTGCCCGATCCCGATTCGCCCACTAGCCCGAACGTGCCGCCGCGCGGCAGCACGAACGAGGCGTCCTCTACCGCACGCAGCAGTTTCGGCCGGGCAAACAGGCCGGTGCGCACGGAAAAGGCGCGCCCGATGCTCGAGACTTCCAGCGCACTCATGAGGTCGCCGTCGCAAGAAGTGAGTCAGCCGCCTGCTCGTCGTGCTCCGGATGCCAGCACGCGACACTGCGATGCACGTCGACCGGGCGCGTCGTTGGATATGCATTCAGGCAATCGGTCTGCGCGCGCGGGCAGCGCGGCGCGAAACGGCACCCCTGTGCGATGCTGCCCGGCAACGGTGGCTGACCCGGAATCACGGTGAGCCGGTGCTGCAAGTCGCGCAGACGCGGCACCGCCCCGAGCAAGCCCTTCGTATACGGATGGCGCGGCCGCATGAACACGGCCTCGACCGGCCCCTGCTCGATGATGCGCCCGCCATACATCACCGCGACGTCGTCGCAATAGCGGCGCACCAGATGCAGATCGTGCGTGACGAGCACGATTGCGGTGCCGCGTTCGGCTTGCACCTCGCGCAGCAGGTCGAGGATCTGGTGACGCACCGTGATGTCCAGCGCGGTGGTCGGCTCGTCGGCAATCAGCAGACGCGGATTGCATGCCAGGTTCATCGCGATTGCCACGCGCTGACGCATGCCGCCGCTGAACTGGTGCGGATAGCTGTTCAGTCGGCTTTCGGGCGCGGGAATGCGCACGCGCCGCAGCAACTCGATGGCACGCGCTTCGCGTTCTGCGCGACTGCTCACGCCGCCGCGATAGCGGAACATTTCAGTGATCTGCCGGCCAATCGTGAGAAGAGGATTGAGCGAGCTCATCGGGTCCTGAAGGACCATGCCGATCTTGCGTCCTCGCAGCGCGTTCAGTTCGGTGGGCGTTTTGGCGCGCAGGTCCTCGCCCTCGAGCAGGATGCGGCCTCCGGTGACATGCACGCCTTGCGGCGGCAGGCCGAGAACCGACAGACATGTCACGCTCTTGCCCGAGCCGGATTCGCCGACGAGGCCGAGCGTGCGTCCGGCACGCACGGCGAAACTCACGCCGTCGACGAGCCGCGTGGCGCCCGCGACGGCGATCAGGTCGTGAACCGCCAGCACCGCGCCGCCGCTCACCGCGATGCTCCTTCGCCGCGCTGCAGGGACTCGCCGATCCGATTGCTCGACAGCACGGTCGCGATCAGCACGAGCCCCGGCAGAGCCGACAGCCACCACGCGGTATCGAGATAGTTGCGGCCTTCCGCGATCATGCCGCCCCAGGAAGGATCAGGCGGCTGGACGCCGAGCCCCACGAAGCTCAGCGCCGCCTCCATGAAAATCACGAGGCCGATGTCGAGCGTCAGCAGCACCGCGAAAGTGTCGCGCACGTTGGGCAGCAGGTGGCGCAGCACGACGTGCAGCGGTGTCGCTCCGGCCAGCTTGGCGAGCAGAATGAAATCGCGTTCGCGCAGGCTCAGCGCCTCGGCGCGAATGATGCGCGCGAAGCGCCCCCAGTTCGCGAGCGTCACCACGATGACGATGTTCGTCATGCTCGGCCCGCAGATACCGACGATCAGCATCGCAAGAAAGACGGGGGGCAGCGCGTACTGTGCATCGACGATGCGCATGAGCGTCGCATCGAAATGTCCGCCGATGTAGGCGGACAACAGGCCCGCAATTGCGCCAAAGAAGCCGGCCAGCAGCACGGCGCAGAACGCGATGGCAAGCGACACGCGACCGCCGTAGAGCGTGCGCGTGAAGACGTCGCGGCCCATCTGGTCGGTGCCGAACCAGTGATGCCAGTTGGGCGGCTGAAGGGTAGCGGACAGATCTATCGCATTCGGGTCGACGCGCGAGAGCCACGGCGCGAACACCGAGGCCGCGACGATCGCGATGAGCATGCCGCCGAAGATCGCGAAGCGCGCATCGCCGGCGAGCGGGAATCGAGCGTTCATTGCTGGTACCGGATGCGTGGATCGACTAGCGCATAGAGCACGTCGACCGCGAGATTGATCGAAACGAACAGCACTACCGACACGATTACGGCTGCCTGCACCACAGTGAAATCGAGCGTACTGATCGCCTCGACCATCAGGCTGCCGAAGCCGGGCCAGGAGAACACCGTTTCGATCGCCACCGTCCCGCCGATCAGCACGCCGAACTGCGATGCCGTGTACGCGACGATGGGCAGCGCCGCGTTGCGCAGCGCATGCGTGCCGATCACCACATGCGCAGGCAGCCCTTTGATGTGTGCCATCCGGATGTAGTCGGCTTGAAGCACGGTGAGCATGTTCGCGCGCGTGAGGCGGGCGATCCCCGCGGCCGAGTACCATGCGAGCGCGCACACGGGCAGGATCAGATGACGCCATGAGCCGTGTCCGCTGGTCGGCAGCCAGCCCCATTGCACGGAGAACAGGCGTATCAGCAGCAAAGCGACGAAGAAGGGCGGCGCGGCCTGCCCGAGCACCGCGAAGAATGATGCGAAGCGGTCGACCCACGATCCCCTTCGCACCGCCGACGCGACGCCCAGCGACAGGCCCACAGCAAGTGCCAACGCCAGCGAAGCGCCGACGAGCAACAGGCTCGCTGCGAGCCGGCTCAGCGCCATCGAAAGTGCGGGCGCGCCGAAGTGAAACGAGTTGCCCATGTCGCCGCGAAGGATCCCCGCCAGAAAGCGTGCGTACTGCAGCGGCACAGGATCGGCCAGACCCAGTTGCTCGCGAAAGAGCTGACGGTCCGCTTCGGTTGCCTCGGGCGGCATCAGCAGATAGGCGGGATCCCCCACCATCCGCACGAGCACGAAGATCAGCACCGACATCAGCCAGACCGTGAGGAGTGCCGAGCCGAGGCGGCGCAGAAGGTAGGCGAGCATCGCTCAGTTCCCCGCCGTTTGCGGCGCCCACTGGATCGTGCGGAAGTTCAGGAAGCCGCTGCCTTGCTGGGGCTGCCATTGCAGCGTTTTCTTCTTCGCGTACACGTAGGTGAACTCGGAGATGAAGAACGCGGCGGCATCGTCATGCAGTTCCTGGCCGATCTTCTGGAACACTGCGCCACGCTGTTTCGTGTCGCTGATCCGGGACACCTCGGCGAGCAGCGCATCGACCTTGGGATTCGAGTAATCGGACCAGCTGCCGTTCGATGCGAACGCGCCGCCGATGGGATGCACCGGGTCGTACAGCGCGTTGGTGAACTGGCTCAACGCGAGCGGGCCGGACGTGTGCGTGTTGTTCAGCCGCTGGAAGGTCGCATACGTGAGCCGATTGAGCTTGACCTTAACACCCACTTGCCCCCAGTAGGCCGCGATCGCCTCCGCGACACCCTCCGGTATGTCGCCCTGGATGTTGAGCGTCGTGTCGAAACCCTTCGGATAGCCCGCCTGCGCGAGCAGGGTGCGCGCCTTCGCGGGATCGTACGGATAAGGCTTGATCGAGCGGTCCGCGCCGTAGGGATAGTAGTTGGAGATCATCGTGCCGAGCGGTTCGCCCACGCCATACAGCACGCTCCTGATGATCGCGTTGGTGTCGAGAGCGTAGCTCAGGGCCTGGCGCACCTGGACCTTGGCGAACGGCGAATTCTTGTCCGTGGTGTAGACGCGCACGTAGACCGGCGACGCGACGCGGCTCTCGACCACGTCGAGCCCGTTCTCCTTCTTGAGTCGCGCGTAGTCCGAGAACGGTAGCGCCACCGACAGATCGACTTCACCGCGCAACACCGCGTTGACGCGGCTCGCCGGCTCGGTGATCGCACGGAAGATCAGCGTCTTCACATGGGGCTTCTCGCCCCAGTAATCGTCGAAGCGCTCGAGGACGAGTTCGCTGCCGCCAGGGGCGAGCGACTTGAACTTGTAGGGGCCGAGCGAAACAGGGTGCTGCGCGAACGCGTCGGGATTCGGCAGACTCGCGAGATAGTCGGCCGGAATGATGTAGAGGTAGCCCGCGATCTTGTTGGCGAATGCGCCGTCGGGCTGCTTCAGTTTGAAGACGACGGTGAGGTCGTCGGGCGTTTCGACCGAATCGACGACCGGCGCGAAGAACGGACGGCGGGTGCTCTTGCTGCGTGGGTCCAGTACATGTTCGAGCGATGCCTTCACGTCGCGCGAAGTCAACGTTGCTCCGTTGTGAAATCTGACGTTGGGACGCAGCTTGTAGGTGAAAACGCGTGCGTCGTCGGAGACCGTCATGCTCGTCGCGAGACGCGGCACGAGATTGCCCTTCTGGTCGAAGCCGTAGAGCGTGTCGTAGATCTGCCAGCCGTAGCGCAATGAATCGCCGCTCACGGCGACCAGACCGTCGAGGTTATAAAACTCCTTCTCGACGCCGATCACGACGGTATCGCGATCGACTGCGGGTGCGGTGCTCGCCGCGCGTGCTGGTTCGGTGAAAGCGCCGGACAAGGCGGCGGCGAAGACCAGTCCGCTAAGGACTGTCGAAAAGGTGCGCATAAGTTGGTCGGGTGCCGGACGAGGACGAGCCTCGTCGAGTTGGGAAAAGCCTGCCGATGAACGAAGCATGATGACGCGCGCGCGGCCGGATCCGAAGCGACGAAAAGAGATATCGATATCAAGGCGGCGCTCAGGTCGATTCAAGCAGGGGGTGGAGAAGTATTTGCATCGGCATGCTAAGCATCGCTTCGTGGCGTTTCCTTGCGCGCCGCGATGAAATTGGAAAGCACCGAACGGCGTGAAGAAGTGCGGGCGCGTCGCGATCCTCGATAACGATATGAAACTTCATTGTTTAGCGCGCGATGCACCCTTCACTAGAATGACCCGCTTGCCCCCCAGCATCGGCTGGCTTCATCGGATGCGTGCTCATGCCTCGACACCTACACCTGAATCTCTTCGTCCACGGACGTGGCCATCACGAAGCGGGGTGGCGTCATCCCGGTGCGACGCGTCAGGCGCTCACCGACATCGACTATTTTCGCGATCTCGCGGTGAAAGCAGAACGAAGCCTGTTCGATTCGGTTTTCTTCGCGGACGCGCTCGCGCTGGGTGATGGCGCGCAGTTCGTCGCATCCGGCGCGCTCGAGCCCATCACGACGCTTGCGGCGCTGTCGCAGGCGACTTCGAAAATCGGTCTCATCGCCACGGCATCGACGACCTACACCGAGCCGTTCAACCTCGCGCGCCAGTTCGCGTCGCTCGACCACATCTCGCGTGGTCGTATTGGATGGAACATCGTTACCTCGTGGGTCGGCGGTGCCGGGCCGAACTTCGGTTACACGCAGCAGATCGAACACGCCGAGCGCTATGCGCGGGCGCACGAGTTTCTCGAAGTCGTCACGCGGCTGTGGGACAGCTGGGCCGACGACGCCGTCATCGACGATGCGGCGAGCGGCCGCTTTCTCGATCCCGGGCGCGTGCGGCGCATCGGCTACGAAGGGCGATTTCACCAGGTAGCGGGACCGCTTAATCTGCCGAGGCCGCCGCAAGGGCACCCAGTGCTGGTTCAGGCCGGGTCGTCAGCGACGGGTAAGGCGTTTGCCGCGCGCTACGCGGAGGCCGTCTTCACCGCGCACCTGACCAAAGAATCGGCAATCGACTTCTATGCGGAGTTGAAGGGCGCGGCAGTGGCACTCGGCCGCGCCGAAAAAGATATCGTGATACTTCCAGGCCTGAGTGCGGCCATCGGCTCGACCGAGAAGGAAGCGGGCGCGCTGCTCGACGAGCTCGATTCGCTGACGGACATCAGCGTAGGCCTGGGGCGCCTGTCGAACCGCTTCGGCGGCCACGACTTCTCGAAGCTGCCGCTCGATCAGCCGCTATCCGTCGATGACTTCCCTGATCCTTCGACCGTGCAGGCGGCCCAGAGCCGCGCGGCGGTCATCACCCAACTGGTGGCGCGCGAGCGGCCGACGTTACGCAGCCTGCTGCGGCAACTTGCGGCGGCGCGCGGCCATTTCACGCTGAGCGGCACACCGGAGCGCATCGCGGATGTCATCGCCGACTGGGTCGAAAGCCGCGCCGCCGACGGCTTCAATCTGATGCCACCCGTGCTGCCCGCGCAACTGGACATCTTCGCTGAACACGTGGTGCCGATTCTGCAAAAGCGCGGGCTTTTCCGGCGCGAGTATGAAGCCACGACGCTGCGCGGGCATTACGGCCTTGCGCGTCCGGCCAACTCTTTTTTCGAATCCCGATGACTCTATCTCCTCTCCTTCGCGCATTGCGCCGCGTCGCCGTCGCTCTCGGCTGCGTCGCCGTTGTGTGCAGCGCCCACGCCGATCAGGGCTATCCCGCGCAGATTCGCATCGGCATCCAGAAAGGCGACGGGCTGGTGGCGCTGCGCGCTTCGGGCAAGCTGGAGCAGGCGCTCGCTGCACATCACGTGAAGGTGTCGTGGCACGAGTTCGTGTATGGCGCGCCGCTCGTCGAAGCGATCAACGCAGGCGACGTCGATCTCGGCACGGTCGGCTCGACGCCACCGATCATGGCGCAGGCGGGCGCGGCGCCCGCGGTCGTCTATGTCGCCTACGCGCCGAAGCTGTCGCGCAGCTATGCGATCATCGTGCCGAAAGATTCGCCGGTGAAGGATCTGCGCGATCTCAAAGGCAAGAAGATCGCTTTCGCGAAAGGTTCGCAAGGCCATCTGTTCGTGCTCAAGGCGATGCAGGACGCGCAGATGGACCCCAACTCCGCGCAGTTCACCTATCTTTCCTACGGCGATGCGCGTTCCGCCTTCGAACGCGGTTTCGTCGATGCGTGGGCCGTGCCGGACCCGCGCTACGCCGATACGGAATTGAGCACCGGCGCGCGCACCATTCTCACCATCGGTAGCCTGTCGGTGCCGCAATACAACTTCTACATCTCGACGCGCAGCTTTGCCGAAAAGTATCCCGCCGCATTGCGTCTGGTGTTCGACGAACTCGCGCGTCAAACCCGCGAAAGCCTTGCTCATCCCGACGAAACCGCGCGCTTCCTGTCAACCAGCACGGGTGTGCCGCTGCAAGTCTGGAGCAGAGCCATCCCACGTCTCGAATGGGGCGTCAGCTATCCGATTCCCGACGACGTGATCAAGGCGCAGCAGAACTCGGCGGATCTCGCGTACGACGACAAGGTAATTCCGCGTCGCGTCGATGTCCGGCAGGCGGTGCTGCAGATCAAGTGACGCGGCGTTGGGCGAGGGCGCCTCACGCCGGCTCTGTGCATGGGCGGCGCGCGCGAAGCCATGCTATGCAATGCATTGCAGAAACGCTTCGTTGTGAGGCCGTGTTCGGCGGCCTACATTGAAGGAAACGGCCATCGGCGAGGCGAACCATGCCGGATTTCCTGTCCCCGTTCTGGAACGTCCTCTCGGCGTCGGCGAGCCACGTGCGCGTGCATGTCTTGAAGCGCACACGTCAGGCCGCCGGCCCCGACGCGTTATCCCGCGACCACTGCACTAATGCGGAGCGACTGGAGCACATCGCGGTGTACGCGCGGGCAGGATATTTCAATCTCGGTTATACCGTCGATGCGTTTCACTCGCCCGTCGAAACGCCGCCGCAGTGACGGCGGAACACCGCGAGGGCCCTGCACGGAGCAAAACCATGAGCGACGTCGTGATCGATCAGCCGGTCGAAGTCGAGGCTGAAGTCAATTATCTGCTGCCAAACGGCGTGAAGCCGACCGCGTATGCGTACGAGCCGCCACCCGGCGTGCCGCGCAGAACCGGCGAATATCGCACGCATACCGTGACGGTTTCGAATGCGCGGCTGCGCCCGCCACCGGGCGGTCTGTCGCTCGATCGCAATGGCTTCGAGTTGCATCGCGAGCGAGCCGCCATTAGCGACTTCTCCAACGACGCCGCCATTCGTTCGGAGTACTACGATCAATCCGAAAGTTTGCTGAAGCAGTGGACCGGCGCGAGGCGCGTCGTCATCTTCGATCACACGTTGCGCGACGGCGGCGCCTCGCGCGCGACCGGCGTGAAAGAGCCGGTGCGTCTGATCCACAACGATCAGACCTTTGTTTCGGGGCCGCGCCGCGTGCGCGATCACCTTCCTTCGGAAGAGGCCGCGCAATGGCTGCAAGGGCGCTTCGCGATCGTCAACCTGTGGCGGCCGGTACGCGAGGTGGTGGAGTCGTCGCCGCTCGCGCTGTGCGACTCGCGCAGTATCGATGAGCGCGATGTCGTCGCGCAGGACTTCATCTATCCGACTATGACGGGTGAAACCTACGCGTTCGTCCACAATCCGCGACATCACTGGTACTACTTTCCGCTGATGTCGCCCGACGAGGTACTGCTCATCAAGATCTACGACTCGGCAGGCGATGGCATCGCGCGTCTCACCGCTCACACGGCTTTCGACGATCCGACTTCCCCGCCCGGCGCACGGCCGCGCCGCAGCATAGAGTTGCGCACGTTGCTGTTGTTCTGACGCGCGCGCAAGCCATGCTGCTTAAGCATGATCGCCGTCGACTGGCAATGTGCCTTCGTTCCAGCCAACTCAAACCTCTCGCCATTGATATGCAAGTGAGAAATGTTGTTTCGATATAAACATATCGAAATTGAATAATTCACACGCTCACGGTTCATCGCTACGCTTGCCTGCATATTGCAAGCGAGGATTTATGACCGCAACTGTTGCAACGTCCTTTTCAATGCGGCGACGCGCGCTAAGTTTGATTGCGGCCGCGCCAGTCGTCGCGGCGTTCGGCGCAATGCGAAGCGCCGGCGCCGAAGCAGCGGAGCTCGCGTCGGTCACCCTGGTGTTGGGCGACCAGGCGGGCGGAACGCGCGCGCTTGCCGAAGCGGCGAAAGTGCTGGATGGGACGCCTTATACGTTCCGCTGGGCCAACTTCCAGGGCGCGGCACCGCTCTTCGAAGCGCAGCGCGCCGGTGCGGTCGATCTCGCACCCGCCGGCGATCTGCCCGTGCTGGCAGCAGCGGTAGGTGACCCCGGCCTGAAAATCGTCGCTACGCGCGTCGGTTCTGGTTCGCAACTCGGTATTCTGGTCCAGCCGAAATCGCCGATCCGAACCGTCGCGGACCTCAAAGGGCGAACGGTGTTCGTGTCGTCCGCGCGTGGGAGCATTTCGCAATTCCAGTTGTACGGTGCGCTGGCCGAAGCGGGTCTGTCCAGGGAAGACGTTTTGGTCCGCTTCATTCTTCCGGTCGACGCGTTCGCCGCCTTCGCATCAGGGTCGATCGAGGTCTGGGCGACGTTCGATCCGTACTACGGCATCGCCGTGGAACGAGGCGGGCGGATTCTGCGCGACGGGACGGGCATCAATAGCGGACTCGGTTTCATCACAGCGTCAGGCGCGGCCGTTGCCGACGCTCGCAAGCGTGCGGCGATTGCCGACGTTCTGCTGCGATTGCAACGGGCCGGCGACTGGGCCGTGGCCAATCCCGACGCGTATGCACAGATTTACGCATCGTTGACGCGCTCGCCGATCTCGGCAGCGACACAAATCACGAAGCGCTCCGCACTGAAGCAGCATTTTGTCGTGGATGCCGACATCGCCGCGTTGCAGAAGGTCGCCGATAGCGCATTTGACGACGAGATTCTGCCGCGCCATATCGACGTTCGCGCGATCAGCGATACGCATATCTCCAGCACGTAAGCTCGCACCTGAAGAAAATCACCGACATGTCCTCACATTCGCAAACACTTGAGCTGTCCAGCGCGAGCGAAACGCGTGCACCGGAGCGTCGCGATACCCGCAAGCCGGTCGTCGCGACGCTTGCCGCCATTGCGTGGTTCGGCGCAGCGGCGATTACTCAATGGTGGCCTGATCTCGACGATTGGCCATACACGCGTGAATTGCTGATTCTCAAGCTCGCATTCGCCGTTCTCTCGGCATGGATCGCATTGTTCGGCTGGCGCGCGGCCGGCGCGGCGCAAAGCGGCGAGTCACGTGCCAGCCGATGGCTGACATTGACGCCGTGGTTGCTGGCGCTCGCGCTCGGTATCAGCGGATGGGAAATCGTGACGGCCAAGCTCGAATGGTTGCCGCGGCCGTTCTTCGCTCCGCCGCAGGCACTGATTGCCGTCTACTTCGACGACTTGCCGCGCCTGTCGTCGAGCGTGTTCCATTCGCTCGGGCTGCTGGCGTACGGTTACGTGCTTGGCGCGCTGACCGGCTTCGTGATCGGTGTCAGCATTGGCTGGTCTCGCGCGGTGGGCTACTGGTTGCATCCCATGCTGCGGCTGATCGGTCCATTGCCGCCCACCGCATGGTTGCCGCTGGCGTTTTTCTTCTTTCCGTCGAGCTTCAGCGCAAGCGTATTTCTGATCGCGCTCGCCACGGCGTTTCCGGTCGCGGTACTCACGTGGTCAGGTATTGCCAGCGTCAATTCGGCGTACTACG
>DATAQT010000480.1:0-2985 GCA_036264535.1 Paraburkholderia sp.
ATGCCTCGCGCTAGTTGAGTTCGATGATGTCGCCGCGCTGCAGGTACTTGGTGAGCGCGACCGTGCCCACGAAACCCATCACCGCGATCAGCAGCGCGACCTCGAAGAGGACCGTCGAGCGCAGGCTGATGCCGTACACGACGATCATCGCGATCGCGTTGATGTTGAGCGTATCGAGCGCGACGATGCGATCGGGCAGCGACGGACCGCGCAGGAGGCGCCAGAAAGTGAGCAGGAACGCGATGCCGAGGATCGCGAGCGAGATCGGAATCACGATGGCTAGCATGCAAAGATCTCCATCAAAGGGGCTTCATAACGGGACTTGATGAGCGCGATCAGCGCCGCTTCGTCGTCGAGGTCGAGCACGTGCACGCATAGTCGCGTGCGGTCGTCGTTGAGTTCGGCGCACAGCGTGCCGGGGCTCAGCGAGACGACGCTGATCAGTATCGTGAGCGCGATTTCATGGGTGCTGTCGAGCGGCACTTCGATGAACGCCGGGCGCAACCGCTGCGTCGGGCCGAGCACGAGCAGCGCGACCTCGACGTTGGCGACGATGATGTCGACCAACACACGCCAGGCGAGACGCACGAGCAGCCGCGGCCGGCCGAAGTGCACCGGCCGCAGCCACAGGCCTTTGGCTACGCGATAGGAGATCACGCAGCCGAGCACGGCGCCGAGCAGCAGATTGCCGGGCGAGACGTCGTTCATCAGCAGCACCCAGCAGAGGATCAGCACGACGGTAAGCCAGGGGTGGGGCAATAGCCTTTTCAACATCGTCAGTTCCCCTGAGCGTCGGCCGCTGGTGGCGAGGATTGCGCCGCGGGCAGGATTGCGTGCACGTAAGCGGCGCGATCGAAGAGCTGCGTCGCCGTATCGGTCAAATAGTGCCGCACCGCGCCCGCGCCGAGCGTGATGGCCACGACGCAACCGAGCAGCAGCGCGCAGGCGGCGAGCTTCGCGTTACTGCCGCGCGGTGCGCGTTCCACTTTGCCGGCGGCGGCGCGCGCGGCCGGCTCGGCCCACATCAGGCGCGTGCCCGTGCGGCTCAATGCGACGATCGAGAGCAGGCTCGACAGCAGCACGGCCGGCCACAGCACGGCTGCCGCGCCGCCCGGCGTGGCGGCCAGCACCATTGCCTTGCCAAGGAAGCCGGAGAGCGGCGGCAGGCCCGCGGCGCCCACCGCGGCGATCAGATAGAGCAGCGCGGCGAGGTTCGACGGCCACGGTGCAGGAGTTCGCGGCGCCGCTTCGACATTCGCTTCGGCTTCGGCCTGAGCGGGTTCCACGGCAAGCACGCCGAGCGCGCCGGCCGTCGCGACTTGCTGCGGCTGCACGCGCGCAAGCGTCGCCACCGTTGCGTCGTCCGGGTCGGGCGAGATGGCTGCCACGGCCGCGTCGTCGAGTGCTTCGAGCGAGCCGGGCTCGATCGTGTTGGCATCGACGGAAACGGTACTAGGGGCGGTCCGCGGCATGGTCGCTGCTTCGGGTTCGAGCGTGTCCGCGAGCAGGAACAGCGCGCCTGTGCAGAGCGTCGTGCTGATCAGGTAGTAGAGCAGCGCGGTCCATGCAAGCGGCGTCTGTTGCGCGACCGCCGCGATCAGCAGTCCCACCGAGACGAGCACGAGATAGCCCGTCGTGGTCTTGAGACTCGACACCGCAAGCGCGCCAAGCGCGCCGAACACGATCGTCGCGATCGCGAGCCACCATGCCCACTGATGCATGAACGCATCGAGTACGCCGCCGGCCGCGCCGAACACGAGTGCGTCGCAGCGCAGCATCGCATAGATACCGACCTTGGTCATGATCGCGAACAGCGCGGCCACGGGGCCGATGGCGCTGCGGTAGGCCTGCGGCAGCCAGAACGACATCGGAAACACGGCGGCCTTGAGGCCGAACACGAGCATCAGCGTCGCGCCCGCGAACTGCGCGAGCGGCAGCGTCTGCGGGCCCAGCCGCGCGAGACGTTCGCCCATGTCGGCCATGTTGAGCGTGCCCGTGATGCCATAGAGCACACCGATCGCGATCAGGAAGAACGACGAGCCGACGAGATTCATCAACAGGTAGTGCAACCCATTGCGCACCCGCCGCGCGCCGCCGCCATGCAGCAGCAGCGCGTACGACGCGATCAGCAGCAGCTCGAAGAACACGAACAGGTTGAAGAGGTCGCCCGCGAGAAACGCGCCGTTCAGGCCCATCAGCTCGAACTGGAACAGCGCCCGGAAATAGCGGCCGCGCCTCGCGTCCTCGCTCGAGGTGCCGAGCAGGCAACAGATCGCGAGCACGGCGGTGAGCAGCAGCATCAGCGCGCCGAGCCGGTCGAGTTGCAGCACGATGCCGAACGGCGCGGGCCATGCGCCGAGCGCGTAGCTGACGATCTCGCCTTGCGCGGCGTGCGCCATCAGCAGGCATGCGAGCGGCAGCAACGCGACGATGGCGAGCGCGTTCAGCGCTCGCTGCAGGCGTTTCGCGCGCAGCGGCAGCGCGACGATGAGCCCTGCGGTAAAGAGCGGAATCAGGATCGGGAGCAGGAGGACGTGGTTCATTCGCTGCGCCTCTCCTCGCCATTGACGTGATCGTTGCCCGTGATCGAAAACGAGCGAAGCGCGAGCACCACGGTGAAGGCTGTCATCGCGAAGCCGATCACGATGGCCGTCAGCACGAGCGCCTGCGGCACCGGGTCGACGTATTGCGCCCCCGCCGCGATGACGGCCGGCTTGCCGATCGCAAGCCGGCCCATGCCGAGCAGGAACAGGTTGATCGCATACGAGAACAGCGTGATGCCGAGAATCACGGGCAACATGCGCGCGCACAGCAGCAGGTAGATGCCGCACGCGCAAAGCACGCCGATCGCGGCGGCAAAGGCGGCTTCCATCAGCTTTTCTCCACGGATTGCATGTCTTTGTCGCGCACGCCGAGGTGCGAGACGATCGTGAGCGTCGTGCCGACCACCGCGCCCATCACGCCGAGATCGAACAGCATCGCCGT
>DATAQT010000045.1:0-11364 GCA_036264535.1 Paraburkholderia sp.
GGCGTCGCGCTGTCGATGCGCAAGCGCAGATGCGCGGCCTGCACCGTCGCGAGCGTGTGCGCGGCGGCGACTTGCTCCGTCAGTTCGAGCACACGCAGGCAGTCGCGCGCAGCGATCGTGCCCATGCTGACCTTGTCCTGATTGTGCGCCTCGGTCGAGCGCGAAAACACGCTTGCGGGCATCGTGTTCTTCAGCGCCTCGGCGGTCCAGGCGGACGACGAAATCTGCACGGCCTTGAAGCCATGATTGATCGCCGCGCGTTCGGGCGCCGCGCCCGACAGATTGCGCGGCAAGCCATTGTTGAAATTGACGTCGACGAGCAAGGCAAGCTGCCGATCCATCAGATCCGCCAGATTGGCGACCGCGACCTTCAGCGCATCCATCGCGAACGCGATATGGCCGCCATAGAAGTTGCCGCCGTGCAATATGCGCTCGTTGTCGGGATCGATCAGCGGATTGTCGTTCGCGCTATTCAGCTCGTTTTCGACGTCGCGGCGCACCCAGCCGAGCGCATCGCGCGCGACGCCGATCACGTGCGGCGCGCAGCGAATCGAATAGCGATCCTGCAGACGATGCCCCGGCGTGTCAGCGCGGCCGGCCAGGTCGGCGCGGATCCACGCGGCCGCTTCGGCCTGGCCCGCGTGCGGCTTCACTTCGAACAGCGTGGCGTCGAAGTGCGCGGCGCGGCCGTCGAGCGCGACGGTCGACAGCGCGGTCAAACGGGCGGCCAGCCGCGTCAGATGTTCGGCGCGCGCCACCGCGAGACACGCGAGGCCGGTCATCACGGCGGTGCCGTTCATCAGCGCGAGGCCTTCCTTCGGTGCGAGCGTCAGCGGCTCGACCCCGAGCTCGGTCCACACGTCGCGCGCCGCGCGCAAACCGCCGGCGTACTGCACGTCGCGCTCGCCCACGAGCGCAGCCGCCACATACGACAGCGGCGTCAGATCGCCGCTCGCGCCGACCGAACCCTCGGACGGAATGCGCGGCAACACGCGATGATTGATCAATGCCGCGAGGCGTTCGAGCAGCACCGTACGCACGCCTGAAAAGCCATACGCGAGCGAGTTGAGACGCGCAGCGATCACCGCGAGGGTTTGCGCGTCGTCGAGATACGCGCCCATGCCGCAGCCGTGATAACGCGTCAGTTGCAGCGGCAATGCCTCGACGAGCGCCATCGGTACGTCGACCACGCAGGCATCGCCATAACCGGTGTTGACGCCGTACACGGTCGCGCCGGCGGCCAACTGGCGGCGCAGGAACGCCGCGCCGCGCTCGATGCGCGCGCGCCATGCGGGATCGTCGCTCAGCGCGACGCACGCACGCTGCCGCGCGATCGCGACGACCTCATCGATCGTCAGTCGGCGTGCACCGATGACGACCGGCGCGCAATCGGCATCGGCACAGGCATCCGCATTCGCGGCGGCAGTCGCTACGACGCGCGCGTGCCGCACATCGTTCAGATCATATTCGGCCATTCGCGCCTCGCTTGGAGCTGGCCCAGAAATCGAAGAAGTTGAACCATTGATAGGGAGCCTTGCGGCAATAGTGTTCGAGGCGCAGCGCGTAGCGTTGCGCCCACGCGGCCAGATGCTGCGCGCGTTCGCGGCGCGGCAGCTCGATGCGCTCGGCGAACGGCTCGAAGTACATGCGATAGCCGTCGCGCTCCTTCAGGCAGAAGAACAGGTAGACCGGACAGCCGAGCGCATGCGCGAGCACGTAGGGCCCTTGCGCGAATGGCGCGCTCGCGCCGAGGAACTGCGCGTCGGTGGTGCGTCCCGCTTCGCGCGCCGGCACCCGATCGCCGACGATCACCAGCAGCTCGCCCGCATCGATGCGCTGCTGCATCAGCACCGCGGTCTCGGGACCGAAGTCGCCGACTTCGAGCAGATGCCGCGCGAAGTCGCGATTCGACGACGCCAGCACCTGATTGAAGCGGCGCGCGTGCTCGGTATAGACGACCGCCGTGACTTTCGCGTGGTCGCCACGCACGGCGAGCGCGCGCATCATCTCCAGATTGCCGAGGTGCGCGCCGATCACGAGCGCACCCTTGCCGCTCGCGATCAATGCTTCGAACACCGAAGGATCGTCGAAGGTGACGTCAGTTTCGTCGACGCGGCCGCTCCACGCGGCGAGCTTGTCGAAGCCCGATTGCGCGAACGCGAGCATATGGCGATACGCGGACAGCCAGCCCGGACGCGGCGTATCGGCCGACGGCGCGACCGCGTGCAGATGCGTGAAGTAGTCGTCCGAGGCGGCGCGCGCGGCGCGGCCCGTCAGCAGAAAATACGCGACGATCGGATGCAGCCACAGCGCGGTGAAGCGGCGGCCGAACAGCTTGCAGCTCAGCGCGAGCAGGCTCATGCCGAGGTGGCTGCCGCGTTCGGCGATGCGCCACCAGGCTTCGGGCCGCGGTTCATCGCTGAGCGTGTCGGCGGGTTGATCGATGTTGTCGGCCACCCCGCCACGGCGTGGCATCACCTTGTGCGCGAGCAGCATCGGCAGACGCCACAGCATCCCGAACACGAGCCGCGTATGGCTGCGGCTGATGCGCACGTTGTCCCACAGCACGTCGAAATGCGACACGCCGTCGGCCGCGTAGGTCACGCGCGTCGGGATCGAGCGGAACGCGGCGCGCCGCCAGTACAGACGCACGAGGATCTCGATGTCGAAGTCCATGCGCGTCGGCAGTTGCACGCTGTCGATCAACTCGCACGCGAGCACGAGCGGATACAGCCGGAAGCCGCACATCGAATCGCGGATCGTCAGCGACAGCGTCTCGATCCACACCCACACATGGGTCAGATAGCGGCCATAGAGACGCGCCTTCGGCACGCTGTCGTCATAGACCGGACGGCCGAGAATCACGGCGCCCGGTTCGGCGCGCGCGGCATCGATGAAGCGCGGCACGTCGGTCGCGTCGTGCTGGCCGTCGGCGTCGATCTGCAGCGCGTGGGTGTAGCCCGCGGCGCGCGCCGCGCGCAGGCCCGCCATCACCGCCGCGCCTTTGCCGCCGTTTTCGGGCAGGCGCAGCAGCGTCATCTGCTGCGAGTACTGCTGCGCGAGCGCGGCGAGCACCTGCTGGGTCGGCGCGTCGCTGCCGTCGTCGACGACGAAGATCGGCAGGCCGTGCACCGCGAGATGCGCGACGGTCGCGCCGATCGCGTCCTTGTGGTTGTAGATCGGAATGACGATGCAGGGCGCGAACTTCATTGCGCGTCCTCCCGATGAACGAGCACGCCCGACGCGCATTCGCGTCCGTCGAGCCGGTACGCGAACTGCACGCGCCGGCGCGCTGCGTCATAGGCGAGCGTGAGTTCGAGCACCGCACCGGGCGACACCGGCGCCGTGAACTTCAACCGGTCGACCGACGCCACCTCGCGCACCCGCGGCCAATGACCGGCCGCGAGCCGCACCGCCCAGTCGACCTGGACGACGCCCGGCAGAATCGGCAGGCCCGGAAAGTGACCGGCGAAATGCACGAGCGTGGGCGGCACGCGCAGCACGTAGTGCAGCGTGTCGCCTACGCGTGTTTCGGCGAGCACGTCCATGCCCTCGGCGCGCGGCGCGAACGCCGCCCCGACCGCGCTCGCGGGCAGCTTGCCGCGCGCGTCGAACGGCAGGCTAGCGCGAAAACGCCAGTGACGCGGCAGCACGACAGCATCGAAGTAATCGGCGAGATGCCGGCGCAGCGTTTTCGCCAGCGCCACGCGGCCTTCGTCGCGCAACGCGGTACTGCCCGCTTCGGTCAGCGCGACCACCGCGCCGACCCGTTCGCGCGACGCGCCTTCGAGCGCCACCAGGGCTGCCTGCGCGATATACGGATGCAGCGCGAGACGCGCTTCGAGCTCCGGCAGCGAGACGCGCTTGCCGCCAAGCTTCAGCACGCGGTCGAGGCGTCCTTGCAAACGGAAGCGCCCATCGGCATCGAACGCGATGCGGTCGCCCGTGCGATGCCAGCCGTCGTGATCGAGATGCGGCGAGCGCACGCACAGCGCGCCGTCGTCGTCGCGGCGCACCTCGGCACCGGCGACCGGCTGCCACGCGTCGCCTTGATCCTGGCGTCGCCACGCGATGCCGCCGGTTTCCGTGCTGCCGTAGATTTCGACCGGCGCGGTGCCATAGGTCGCCGCATAGGGCTGCGCCGCATCGGCCGCCAGCGGACCGCCCGACGAAAAGAACGCGCGCGGCGCGGGCGTGAGTGCGGCGAAGCCCGGCAAAGCGGGCCAGCGCGACAGTTGCGCGGGCGTCGACACGATTGCCGTCGCGCCGCATTGCGCGATGCGCGCCTGCAACTGCAACGGCTCCATGCCGATCGCACGATCGAACGCGCGGCCGGCCGCGAGCGGCCACAACACGCGAAACAGCAGACCGTAGATATGGTGATGCGGCACGCTCGCCAGCATCGTCGCGTCGCCGATCAATGCGCCCCACTGCTGTTCCAGCGTGTGGACTTCGGCGTTGAATTGCGCAAGCGTCTTGCGGATCG
This sequence comes from Paraburkholderia sp., assembly GCA_036264535.1. Taxonomy (GTDB): domain Bacteria; phylum Pseudomonadota; class Gammaproteobacteria; order Burkholderiales; family Burkholderiaceae; genus Paraburkholderia. The sequence goes on from DATAQT010000045.1 coordinate 4,487, forward strand.
GCTTCGGCGTGCCGCTGCTGCCGGACGTGTAGAGCGTGAGCGGCGCGTGCGGGTCGATCGGATAGGCGGCGTAAGTGGCGGCCTGCGCATGCCCCTGCGCCGATGCGACGAGCGGCGGCAGGTCCGCGTCCGTCAGCATGAAGTCGTACGCACCCGCGAGATCGGCGAGATAGCCCGGTGTCGCATTGGCCGGAATCACCGGCTCCTTGCCGCACGCGAAAAGCGCGAACAAGGCGCACGCGAACTCGAACGGATCATCGATACAGAGTGCGCAGCGCGGCCCTTCGTGCGTTCGCACGAGCTCGATCAAGCCCTCGACGCGCGCGCGAAACGCCGCGCGATCGAGCAGCACGGCGCCGTCGCGGCACACTGGTGCGGCAAGGCCCGCAGGCGTGACATGGGCGGCTTCGGCCGACAACAACAGATCATGCAATGCGATCATGCCGCCTCCGAACCCGCCCGGGCGGCGCGCGGCAGCACGAAGAGGCGCCGCCACACGTACTCGCCCGCCATCAGCGCGCCGATCAGCCCATACGCGATGATGCCGTTGTACAAAGACCAGTTCGCGCGGCTCCAATAGAGCGCGGTATAAGCGGAAAACGCGCCGTTCAGCACGAAGAACGCGCACCACACCTGCGTCACGCGCCGCGTATAACGCACCGCGCCCGGCGGCAGATCGGGACTGCCGAGGCGCGCGAATTTTTCGATCATCGACGGCCCGCGCGCGAGCGTCGCGCCGAATGCGATCAGCAAACCGAGATTGACGAGCGACGGATAGAAGCGCAGCAGCAGCTCGCTATCGGTGACGACGATCGCCGCCGATGCGCAGCTGAGCAGCATCACCACGCCCCAGTCGAGCGCGGAAAGCTGTCGCAGCGACATCGCGACCGGGCCGCCGCCGGCCCAGCGCTGCAGCCACAAAGTCGCGAGCAGCATGAAGCCGACGAGACGCGGCGCGTCCCAGTGCCACGCACATAAAATCAGCGCGGGGTACGCGAGTTTCAGCAGCACCTGCACGACGGTCCTGCTCCAGTGAGGCCGCGTGCCGGATTCGCTTGCGGCGGGACGTGGCTCTGACATGTGCGTGCGCGAACGCGCGGCCGGCATCAGCCCTGCGCCGCGAGCAGCGATTCGACCGCGCCGATCACGTCGCCGACCGTGCGCACGGACTTGAAGTCCTCCGGCTTGATACGGCGGCCGGTCATTTCCTGCAGCTTGATCGCGAGATCGACCGCGTCGATGCTGTCGAGATCCAGGTCTTCGAACAGATTAGCTTCGGGCGTCACGCGCTCCGGCTCGATCGCGAAGTTCTCCTTGAAGATCGCGCGGATGCGCTCAAGAATCTCAGTCTCAGACACGGTTAATCCCCCTTCCTTGTGGTTTCGTTCGCAGCGTGCGTCGCTTCGCGCTGACTCTCGACCAACGCGGCGAGCGTGTTGATCGAGCGAAAGTGCTCGCGCGTGCGATCGTCATTCGCCGCGATGGTCAGTTGGTATTGTTTGCGCAGCACGATGCCGATCTCGAGCGCGTCGATCGAATCGAGACCGATGCCGTCGGAACCGAACAACGGAGCGTCGTCGTCGATATCGGCGGGGCTCAGGTCTTCGAGATCGAGGGCCTCGATCAGAAGCTTTTTAATTTCCAGTTTTAAAGAATCCATAATCGAACAGGTGCTGGGTAATGTGGGCTTCGACGGCATTGGTCACGCTGCGCGCCGCAATCGCCGTGGTGGTGTCGTGCGCAGCCAGCTCGGCCACGCCAAGCGGCGCGAGCACGCTCACGCGCATCCGGAAAGCGCGCGCCGGCACGTTGTACCAGCGCATTTGCCGCGTGAAGGCGGGCGGATCGCAATCCATCAACACCGGCACGATCGGCGCGCCGGCCTTCAGCGCCATATGCGCGAAACCGCGCGAAAACGCGTGCAGCCGGTTCGGTGCGGGGCTGCGCGTGCCCTCCGGAAAGATGATCATCGTATAGCCGGCGGCGAGCTGCTTCGCGCCCGCGTCGACGAGTGCGGTCGCGTCCGCGTTGCTCACGTATTCGGCCGCGCGCACGATGCCCCAGAAACACGGGTTGCGCCAGTGCGCATTCTTCACGACGCAGCACGCGCGCGGCGTCAGCGACAGCAGGACCATCACGTCGAGGTAAGTCGGGTGATTCGCGACGACGATCGCGGGTCCCTCCGCGCGCAACGCCTGCGCGCCAGACACCTCGAGCTCCATCACGCCGAGACCGCGCAGCACGGCGACGAGCGCGCGGAAAAACCGGTGGATCACCACGGTCACGGCGTGCTGCCGCGACGCGCGATGCGGCCACAGCCACGCGAGCGGAAACACGAGCACCGAAAACAGCACGCCGCACACGCCGAACACCACGAAGGCGAGACCGGTCGCGCAAAAGCGCCATAGGTAATCAAGCCGCGCGCTCATCCCACCTCCAATGCCACAGCGCGCCGGCGCGCTGCCAGCACGCGGGCTGGCCGGTTTCGAGGCAGTGCAGCAGCGCCTGGCTCTGAGTCGGGAAGCTGGCGGCGTCTCCCGAGGCGTCCCGCGGGTCGCCCGCCTCCTCGTGCGCGCGGGTGAGCGAGCAAATGATGTGACCGGCCGACGCATCTTTCTCCAGCAACACCGCGATCGCGCCGCCCGGCACTTCGTCTTCGATCGTGCCGTACGCGAGATCGGCCGGCTCGTCGGCATATACGAGCAGCACCGGCGCTTCGGGTTGCGTCGCGTATTGCGCGTACGCTTCGAGCAGCGCATAGCCGAGCGTTTGCGCGCCGGCCGACACCGCGCTCGCGGCCGAACGGTCGCCGCGAGCAATCCCGAACACGCCGGTCATCGCATTCAACACCGACAGGCTGAACGCAGTCGGCGACACCGGCTCGCCCGCGCTGATGCTGCACAGGATGTCGGTGGTGCGCCGCAGTTCTCCGTGTCGCGACGCGAACACCACGCGCACCGGCTGCTGCGCGACACAGTCGTGCGCGACCTTGAGCGCCACCTTGGACAGCGTGCTGAGACGCCGCCGCACGATCGGCTCGATAAAGCCGATATCGGGTGCGGCAGATGCGGCAGCCGGCCAGCTAGACCAGCGACCGACCGGAATGGTCCAGTGCAGATCGGGCAGATTGGTGTTCGCGCGTAGAAACGGAGAAGGGGCTCAAGCGCCTGACGGAATACGCAGCCGTCACGGCGAGCGGCGGCGCGCGGATCGGGGGGCTCCAGCCGGGATCGACCAGTCTTCTTTGTGGGAATACAGGATTATCGGCAATCGGGCCCGATTATTTAGGCGCCCCTGACGATCGGGGTAGCGGATTGTGGCTCTCTGGCTCCTTTTGTGGCCGAAATAATACTGAATATTCTGGATTAAATCAGCTAGAAAAGACGTATCCATCTGTATCCGCGCCTGCAAAACAACGGAATCTCACCTTGTTTGACAGAGACGCCCGCGGCGACGGGCTAAGCGGCGGTTTCGCGTGCCGGCGACGCTTGGCAGGGCGTCGCCAGAATCCGCGAGAAAGCTTTCATTTTGCCTTCGTCAAAACGTGAGAGAACGATACAGCCGCCGCCGCGTCGTGCGCGCAAGCAACATTCGCCGGCAACGATGCGCCGGTGACTGTTATACTCCGCCCCTCATTGGGGAGTAGCCGCCCCGCGGCACGTCCGCACCGCTTCGCCGGTGCGTCGCACGTGTGGCTCGCGGGGGCGACTGTCAACAGACCTGGCCGTTACGGCCATGGCAGTCGCAGCCTCTGGCCTGGCGAGACCGATGATCCACACGCGCCGCATCAGGGCCCGGCGTGTCGTGGATCGTCGCTCGTCCATCTTCGGCCCGAGGAAACCATTCAACGTGAATCAAGCTTTTCTCATTTCGACCGGCGCGGTCGCGCTCGCCGAGATCGGCGACAAGACGCAGTTGCTGTCGCTCGTGCTGGCCGCGCGCTATCGCAAGCCCGTGCCGATCATTCTCGGCGTGCTCGCGGCGACGCTGATCAATCACGCGGGCGCCGGCGCGCTCGGCACGTGGCTCGGCTCGATGCTGACGCCGACCGTCATGCGCTGGGCGCTGGCGGCGTCCTTCATCGGCATGGGACTGTGGATTCTCGTGCCCGACAAGCTCGACGACGAGGACGCCAACACGAACCGCACGCACTTCGGCGTGTTCGGCGCGACGGTCGTCACATTCTTCATCGCGGAGATGGGCGACAAGACCCAGATCGCGACGGTCGCCCTCGCCGCGCGCTTTCACGATTTCTTCGGCGTGGTGGCGGGCACGACGCTCGGCATGATGATCGCGAACGTGCCCGCGATCCTGCTCGGCGACCGCTTTGCGCATCGTCTGCCGACGAAGCTCGTGCACGGCATCGCCGCGGTGATGTTCGTCGTGCTGGGCGCGTTGGCGTTGTTCGGGGTCGGGGTCTGATCTACTGCGCCTCTTTCGGCGCCGACGCCGGCGCGGCCGCCGCTGGGGGCGCAGCCACGGGCAGCGACACTTCGTTCGCGTCCGCACCAGCGCCGCCGAGCGGGATCTTCACGGTATGCGCGGCGCCGTTGGCAAGCGGGAAGTCAGCCAGCGCGCTACGCGCCAGATAAGGCATCGCCCGCACCAGCGACGCCTCCTCGCCGAAATTGCGCGCCGTGACGTTATAGACTTCACGGCCACTCGCGCGCTCTGTGATCCGGATGCCGAGCAGATGCGTGAACACCGGATAGGTCTGGTTCACATACGTCGCCGGGAACGGCCCCCACGGTCCCCACGGATCGAACGGCCGGCCCCAGTACGGACCGGGCCACGGGTTGTAGTAGACCGGCTGCGGGACGGACACGATGTCCGAGCGGATGCCATACGCGAGCTCGACCAGATAGTGCGCGTCATCGTGAACGACTTCGCGGAACGCGTGTACGGCGAGCTCGTTCGCGACGATCCGCTCGTACGCGCTCAGTTCGAGATTGTTCTGCTGATCCTCGCGCCGCGTGAACGCATAGGTGCGGGTCGCGTCGCTGCCGCTCCAGTCCGAGAATGCCGTGACCTGCGTCGTCACGTAGGTCGTGCAACCGGACACCAGCACGGTCAGCGCGACGAACAGCAGCGCGACGCGGCGGGTCCATCGGTCGATGTTCATGGTCTGCCTCGTGTGCCTTTCTCAAGTGCTGTCGTTGAAACCGTGGCTCGAGCGCGATTATTCCGTGCTGGTGTCGCCGGGCCTGACGCCCGCGCCCGACCTCCGCGACGCGCGGCGCCCGATAATACGCTGACCTCTCCAGCCGATAAAAGGTTCTTCCCCCTTCCCTCGACACCGGCCGCTCCGCCCGGCGTCGAAACTCGCCCCGGCTTCCCCCCGCACGATTGCCTGAGGCTTTGTACAATGAGTCGACCAAGCCCGGCTCGCGCGCCGTTTGCGCGCCCGACCGCTCGAGTACACCACCACAGAACGCCATGGCCGATACCGCAACGCCCAATGTGATCCGCCGCGCCGATTACGCGCCGCCCGCCTTCCTGATCGACACCGTCGCGCTGGAGTTCGATCTGGTCCCCGAACGCACGGTCGTCAGGAATACGATGCGTGTGCGCCGCAACCCGGATGCGGCGCGCGCCGCGCATCTCGAACTGATGGGCGAGCAGCTCGAGTTCGTCAGCGCCGGGATCGACGGCAAGCCGTTCCCGAACGCGCACCCGCACGAGCACGGCCTGCTTCTCGACCACGTGCCGGAGAGCTTCGAGCTCACGCTCACGAGCATCTGCAATCCCGCGGCAAACACCACGCTGTCGGGCCTGTATGTATCGAGCGGCAACTTCTTCACGCAGTGCGAGGCCGAGGGCTTTCGCCGCATCACCTACTTCCTCGACCGCCCCGACGTGATGGCGAGCTTCACGGTCACGCTGCGTGCGAGCAAGGTCGACTATCCGGTGCTGCTGTCGAATGGCAATCTGCTCGAAGAAGGTGACTTGCCCGACGGCCGCCATTTCGCGCGCTGGGAAGATCCGTTCAAGAAGCCGAGCTATCTGTTCGCGCTCGTCGCGGGCAAGCTCCTCGCGCTCGAAGAACGCGTGAAGACCGGCTCCGGCAAGGAAAAACTGCTGCAGGTCTGGGTCGAGCCGCACGATCTCGACAAGACCCGTCACGCGATGGATTCGCTGATCCACTCGATCCGCTGGGACGAAGAGCGCTTCGGGCTCGAGCTCGATCTGGACCGCTTCATGATCGTCGCGGTCAGCGACTTCAACATGGGGGCGATGGAGAACAAGGGGCTCAACATCTTCAACACGAAGTACGTGCTCGCGAACCCCGAAACGGCCACCGACACCGACTTCGCGAACATCGAGGCGGTGGTTGGTCACGAGTACTTCCACAACTGGACCGGCAATCGCGTGACCTGCCGCGACTGGTTCCAGCTGAGCCTGAAGGAAGGCCTGACGGTGTTCCGCGACCAGGAGTTTTCGGCCGACATGGCGGGCGGCGCCACCGATGAAGCCGCGCGCGCGACCAAGCGCATCGAGGACGTACGCGTGCTGCGGCAGATGCAGTTCGCCGAGGACGCGGGCCCGATGGCGCATCCGGTGCGCCCGGAGAGCTACGTCGAGATCAACAACTTCTACACGATGACCGTCTACGAGAAAGGCTCGGAAGTCGTGCGGATGTATCAGACGCTGTTCGGCCGCGATGGCTTTCGCAAAGGCATGGACCTGTACTTCAGGCGCCACGACGGCCAGGCCGTGACCTGCGACGAGTTCCGTCACGCGCTCGCCGACGCCAACGGCCGCGATCTCGCGCAGTTCGAGCGCTGGTATAGCCAGGCGGGCACGCCGCGCGTGTCGGTGCGCACCCGCTACGACGCCGCGCAAGAGCGCTACAGCGTCACGCTCCGCCAGGGCTACGG
>DATAQT010000064.1:0-9088 GCA_036264535.1 Paraburkholderia sp.
ATGTCGGCGGCGATCATCACCGGCCTGCGCGTCAAAAAAGAGACCATCGGCGAAATCACCGCGGCCGCCACGGTGATGCGTGAGTTTGCCCGCCACGTCGAGGTGCAGGACAACTCGAACTTCGTCGATATCGTCGGCACCGGCGGCGACGGCGCGCACACGTTCAACATTTCCACCGCGACGATGTTCGTGTCGGCCGCGGCCGGCGCGAAGGTCGCGAAGCACGGCAATCGTGGCGTGTCGAGCAAGTCGGGCAGCGCGGACGTGCTCGAAGCGCTCGGCGTCAACATCGATCTGCAACCGGAACAGGTCGCGGCATCGATCGCGGAAACGGGCATGGGCTTCATGTTCGCGCCGAACCATCATCCGGCCATGAAAAACGTGGCGCCGGTACGCCGCGAACTCGGCGTGCGCACGATCTTCAACATCCTCGGGCCGCTCACCAATCCGGCCGGCGCACCGAATCAGCTGATGGGCGTGTTCCACCCCGACCTCGTCGGCATTCAGGTGCGCGTGATGCAGCGTCTCGGTGCGAAGCACGTGCTCGTCGTGTACGGCATGGACGGCATGGACGAAGTGTCGCTCGGCGGCGCCACGCTGGTCGGCGAGTTGCGCAATGGCGAGATCCGCGAGTACGAGATCCATCCCGAAGACTTCGGCATGCAGATGGTGTCGAACCGCACGCTGAAGGTCGCCGATGCGGGCGAGTCCAAAGTCATGCTGCTCGAGGCGCTCGACAACAAGCCCAGCGTCGCGCGCGAAATCGTCACGCTGAACGCCGGCACGGCACTCTATTCGGCGAACGTCGCGGCCACGATCGCGGACGGTATCGAGCTCGCGCGCGAAGCGATCGCGAGCGGAAAGGCGCGCGCGAAAGTCGACGAACTGGTGCGCTTCACCCAGCAATTCAAGCAGTAATCACGTAGCGAGACATTTATGAGCGACATCCTCGACCGCATCATCGCGGTCAAACGCGAAGAAGTCCGGGCGGCCGAACAAAGCGTGCCGCTCGAAGAACTGCGGCTCGAAGCGTCCTCGCGCGACCTGCGCGACTTCGTCGGCGCATTGCGCGCCAAGCACGCGGCGGGGCTGGCCGCGGTGATCTCCGAAGTGAAGAAGGCGAGCCCATCGAAGGGTGTGCTGCGCGAGCACTTCGTGCCGGCCGACATCGCGCGCTCGTACGAGAAGCACGGCGCGGCGTGTCTGTCCGTGCTGACCGACGTGCAGTTCTTCCAGGGCAGCGTTGCGTATCTGCAGCAAGCGCGCGCCGCGTGCCAGTTGCCGGTGCTGCGCAAGGACTTCATCGTCGATGCGTATCAGGTCGTCGAAGCACGCGCGATGGGCGCCGACGCGATCCTGCTGATCGCCGCCGCGCTCGAAACTTCGGAGATGCAGGACCTCGAAGCGCTCGCGCACTCGCTCGGTCTCGCGGTGCTCGTCGAAGTGCACGACGGCAAGGAGCTGCAGGAAGCGCTGACACTAAAAACGCCGCTGATCGGCATCAACAACCGCAATCTGCGCACGTTCGAAACCTCGCTCGACAACACGCTCGGCATGCTCGACGCGATTCCCGACGATCGCATCGTCGTGACCGAGTCGGGCATCCTGTCGCGCGACGATGTCGATCGCGTGCGCGCGCGGAACGTGCATACGTTCCTCGTCGGCGAGGCGTTCATGCGTGCGGACGAGCCGGGCGTGGAACTTGCGCGGATGTTTTTCTGACACCCGCAACAAGGACACGCATCATGGGCATGGAACGCGAAATCAAGCTGTCGCTGCCGGCTTCGCAGGTGCAGGCGGCGACGCAGTGGTTCGTCGCCCGCGCCGGCAGGGATGGACATGCGATCAAGCTCGTGAACATTTACTTCGATACGCCACAGTTGGCGCTGGCGTCATCGAAGAGCGCGCTGCGTCTGCGGCAGACACCGGACGGCTGGCTGCAGACCTTCAAGACGGTCGGTACCGCGACGAACGGTTTGCATAGCCGGCATGAGTGGGAAATGCCGGTCGCGGGCGCGAAGCTCGAAATCGACAGGTTGCTGAGCGCCTGCGACGAACCCGCCGCCGTGGATGCTTTGAAGCAGGCCGCGCCCTCCCTGGTCGCGCTGTTCCGCACGAATTTCACACGCACGCTATGGCTACTCGACACTGACGGCGCGCAGGTCGAAGCCGCGATCGATCAGGGCGACGTGCTTGCTGAAGTCGACGGCGAAGTGCGTCGCGCGCCGATCTCGGAGATCGAACTCGAACTGAAGTCGGGCGACGAAGCGGCGCTTCACACGCTCACCGCCGAGCTCCGCAAACGGGTTGCCGGCCTCGCGCCGGATGACATCAGCAAGGCGCAGCGCGGCTATCGGTTGCGCGCGGGTTGAGCGGGGGTTAAGCGGCGGCTGCTACGCCTCATGTGCTCGCCGCAACTTGAGCTAGCCAGCGTTTGCTGCGACACTTCCCCGCCATGACCTCCGCTTCCCGTACCCGCTCCAGTTCGCCGCAGGCATCGTTGTTCGACGATGCCGCGCCAGTCTCCACCAACGCCCCGGCCGACACCACCGCCGCGCCGCCCACGCTCGAAGCCCAGTTCGCCGCGCTGCCCGCGGCATGGCGTGCGCACCTCAAACCGTTCATCGACAGCGATACCTACGCGCCGCTATGCCGGTTCGTCGACGGCCAGCGTGCCGCCGGCAAAACCATCTATCCGGCCGATGTGTTTCGCGCGCTGCGCCTCACGAGCCCCGACGAAGTGAAAGTCGTGATCCTCGGCCAGGACCCGTATCACGGTGAAGACCGCGGCACGCCGCAGGCACACGGTCTCGCTTTTTCGGTCGCGCCGCACGTGCGGCCGCCGCCGTCGCTGCGCAACATCTTCAAGGAAATCGCCGCGAGTCTCGGTCACGAAACGCCGCAGCACGGCTGTCTGGACAGCTGGGCCAAACAGGGCGTGTTGCTGCTGAACACGGTGCTGACCGTCGAGCGCGACAGCGCCGCGAGCCACGCGAAGCGCGGCTGGGAAAAATGCACGGACACGCTGATCCACGAACTTGCGACGCGGCATCAGAACCTCGTGTTCATGCTGTGGGGCGCGCATGCGCAGGCGAAGCGCGCGCTGCTCGGCGGCAAGTCGCACTACGTGCTGGAGGCGCCGCATCCGTCGCCGCTATCCGCGCATCGCGGCTTTCTCGGTTGCGGGCATTTCGCGAAGGCGAACGAATATCTGGAGCAGCACGGCCGGGAGCCGATCGATTGGCGTCTGCCGGACGACGCGCAAATGCTTGCGTGAGAACGTCGTCGGAAGACTGAGATGCAAAGCAAAAACGCCACGGAGGGCGAAGCCATCCGTGGCGTTTTTCATTTCACCGCTGGCGCCGCTTCGAAGCGGCGCGACGCGGCACGACGAACCCGCTTAAGCCGCGGCGATCGCTTCGCGCGCTGCGCTGAGCGCGGCATTCGCGGCGTCCGGGCCCATGTTCAGGCCTTCGGCGTAGATGAAGTTCACGTCGGTCATGCCGAGGAAGCCGAGGAAGCTCTTCAGGTACGGCGTCTGGCTATCGTTCGGCGTGCCGAGATACTTGCCGCCACGCGCCGACACGACGTGGACCTTCTTGCCCGTCACGAGGCCTTCCGGACCGTTCGCGGTGTAGCGGAACGTGATGCCCGCACGCGCGATGAAGTCGAAGTACGTCTTCAGTTGCGACGAAATACCGAAGTTGTACATCGGTGCGCCGATCACGATGACGTCGGCGGCTTGCAGCTCGGCGATCAGCGCTTCGCTTCGCGCGGCGATCGTGGCTTGTTCCGGGGTGCGCTGTTCGGCCGGCGTGAAGAACGCGCCGAGCACGGCGTCGTCGAGGTGCGGCAGCGGTTCGGCTTGCAGATTGCGGACGACGACTTGCGCGCCCGGATTCGACTGTTGCAGCTTTGCGGTCAGCTCGTTGACGAGAAGCGTCGAGTTCGCGCCTTGCGAACGGGCTGCCGAGTTGATTTGCAGGATCGTGGTCATGGTTGACTCCAGTAGGGGCGCGCAGTGTTGCGCGAGTGGAGCCATTGTGTTTTTTTACTTCCCCGGGAAAAAGCCGTCCGGCGGCGACGGATTGTTGCATGGGTAGAACAATCGACCGCCCTCGTCCGCCGATTGACGACGCGACGGGCGACGATCGGTGGGCCGCCCGGTGCGGCCCACCACCGTGCCGATCATTTCGCCAGCCAGCGCTCGCGGGCCTTGCGCGCGGCGGGACGGTTATCGCTGACCGCGAGCTTGTAGCGCGCCACTTCGGGGCCGTCGAGCTTCACCTGCGTGATACGCAGTTCGTCGCGGCGGAACGCATGCACTTCGACTTTCGCGCCGGGCTGATAGCGCGACAGCAGAGCATCGATATTTCCGCCGGTCATGCGCAGGCCATCGAGCGCAATCAGCACGTCGCCGGCGGAGAGGCCCGCCTTCTGCGCGGCGCTGCCCTCGTGCACGGTCGCGAGCGTGCAATCGGCGCCGCCGCGCAGGCGCACGCCGAGCGCCGGCTTGCCGTTTTTGTCGGGGTCCGGCGCAAGCGTCACGCCGAACGGCGCGAGCAGCGTGTCGAGCGGCAGATCGCGCGTGCCGCGCACGCCCTCGGCGAACAGCTCGGCCAGTTGCGCGCCGCTCGCTTCCGCGAAAATCGCCTCGATCTCGCTTTCGTCGACGCCGACCGGCTTGCCGCGGTAAAAGTCACGGCCGAAGCGCTTCCACAGCAGACGCATCACGTCGTCGAGCGATTTGCGGTTGCCGGTCTGCGCGCGGATCGTCAGATCGAAGGCGAGCGCAATCAATGAGCCCTTCGTGTAATAGCTGACGATCGCGTTCGGCGCGTTCTCGTCCTGCCGGTAGTACTTGACCCACGCGTCGAACGAACTCTCGGCGACGCTTTGCTTCAAACGCCCGCTGCCGCGTTGCACGCCGCCGATCACCTTGCCGAGCAGGCCGAAGTAGTCGTCCGGCGAGATCACGCCGCTGCGCACGAGGATCAGGTCGTCGTAATACGACGTGAAGCCCTCGAACAGCCACAGCAGCGACGTGTAGTTTTCGACGCTGAGGTCGTACGGCGCGAAGACGGCCGGCTTGATGCGCTTCACATTCCACGTATGGAAATACTCGTGGCTGCACAGACCGAGATAGGTCCGGTAGCCTTCGCTCATCGCGTCGCGGCCCTGCACCGGCAGATCGGTGCGATTGCAGATCAGCGCGGTCGAGGCGCGATGCTCGAGCCCGCCGTAGCCGTCGGTGACAGCCTGCGTCATGAACACGTAGCGCTCGACCGGCGCCTGGTTCGACTTCGGCTCGAACAGTGAGATCTGCGCCTCGCAGATGCGCTTCAGGTCCTTGCACAGACGCTCCATGTCGAGCCCGATCACCCGACCGCTGATCACGACGTCGTGCGGCACGCCATGCGCCTTGAACGTCGCGAGCGCGAATTCACCGAGCGTGACGGGATGGTCGATCAGCTCGTCGTAGTTCTGCGCGCGGTACTCGCCGAAGCCGTAACGCTTCGTGTCGCGCGCTTCCGGCAGCGCGGTCGCGACGCGCCAGCCGCGATACGCGGCGCCCTGGGGCTTCTGGATATCGACCACGCACTGCGCGTCTTCGTGGCCGAGCGGCGACAGAAACACGCTGGTGCCGTTGAAAAAGCCGATCGTGTCGTCCAGATGCGCGGCACGCACCGACATGTCCCACGCGTACACCTCGTAGCGCAGCGTCAGCGCGCCCTTGACCGGCGCAGCCTGCCACGTGTGCTTGTCGATCTTCTCGACCCGCACCTTGCGGCCCGCGTCGTTCGTCCCGCGCAGCGTGACGATGTTGCGCGCGAACTCGCGCACCATGTAGCTGCCCGGAATCCATACCGGCAGCATGAAACGCTGGCCGGCCGGATCGGGATCGGCGACGGTCACGGTGACTTCGAACAGGTGGGCGGCGGGGTTACCCGGAACGATGGTGTAGCGGATCGGCTTCATCGGCGGCGCTTGGGAGTGTCAGGAGAGTGAGGCAGAGAAGTTCGGGGCTCGATGCGAAAGGAGGCGCTGCGTGCGCCTCCTTTGGTTTGCTTGTTGCATCTTTCGCGCACCCGGTGGCGTGCGTGGCGCTGCGGGCAGCGCGCTGTTCAGTGCACCGCCGACAGTTCCTTGTCGAGCCGGTCGGCCGGCACCGCGCCGGGCAGGCGGCGGCCGTCGGCGAGGAACACCGTCGGCGTGCCATCGACGTTCATCGAACGGCCGAGCGCGAGGTTCTTGTCGATCACGGCGGTGTCGCAGGTGGCGGCGGCGGTCGGCGCCTGACGGTCCTGCATCCACGATTCCCACGCCTTCGCGCGATCGGCCGAGCACCAGATCGACTTCGACTTGGCGGTCGAATCCGGCGACAGCACCGGGTACAGGAACGTGTAGACCGTCACGTTGTCGATCGACAGCAGCGTCTTTTCGAGCTGCTTGCAGTACGGGCAGTTCGGGTCGGAGAACACGGCGATCTTGCGCGCGCCGTTGCCGCGCACGACCTTCACTGCGTTGCCGAACGGCAGACTGGCAAAATCGATGCGGTTGGTCTCCGACAGGCGCGCCTCGGTCAGATTCTTGCGCGTCTTCGCGTCGACCAGGTCGCCGAGCATCAGGTAGTCGCCGTTCGCATCGCTATAGACGATCTGCGTGCCGAGGTTCACTTCGTACAGGCCCGCGATCGGCGTCTTCGACACGCTCTTGATCGTCACGTCGGAAAGACGCGTTTGCAGCGTGGCTTTGAGTTTGTCGGTGGTCTGGTCGGCCTGCGCCGAGCAGCCGAGCGTAGCGGCAGCGATCGCCAGCGCCGCGGCGGCGATGCGGAAGGTCTTTTTCATGCTGGAGTCCTGGGTTCAGTCGCACACCGTGCGCGTTTTTTCATGTTGCGGCCGCGCGTTTGCCCGTCTATCAGGTCGATCGGGGCCGATCAGGTTCGATCGGGGTCGGATAGGGGACGGATCACCGCGCGTCGATCCGCTCATGATACCTGTCCCGGGCGCCCGTGACCGGCCATCGGCAATCCGCGCGACGCCTCGTCGCGTTTACCCCAGCGCGGCCGATACGAGCCAGCGCTTGATGAACGGCTGCGCACCGACGAACGCCATGCCGGTATTGCGCACCGCGCGCGCGAGTGGACCAGGCACCGAGAACAGTTTCTGCAGGCCGTCGGTGGCGATCATCAGCGCGCGGATGTCTTCGCGGCGCGCGCGTTCGTAGCGACGCAGCAGCACCATGTCGCCGAGATCGCGAAACGACTCCTTGCCGCCGATCGTGCTCGCGAGCACGGCGACGTCGCGCAAGCCGAGATTCATACCCTGCCCCGCGAGCGGGTGAATCAGATGTGCGGCATCGCCGACCAGCGCGACGCGCGGCGCGACGAGCCGGTCCACGGTCTGCAGCGCGAGCGGGAAGCCTTGCGCGGGCGTCACGCAGTCGAGCGCGCCGAACTGGCCGCCGCTCACGTGCTCGACTTCGGCGGCGAGCCGTTCGGGATCGAGCGCGAGCAGTTGCTCCGCGTGCTCGGTGCGCGCCGACCAGACGAGCGACACATGGCCGTCCGGCATCGGCAGCAACGCGATGATCTCGCCGTCGCGAAACCATTGATACGCGGTTTCGCCGTGCGGCTTCGCGGCCTTGAAATTGGCGACCACGCCGGTCTGTTTGTAGTCGCGCCGCACCATCTTCGAGCCGATCTGCGCGCGCACCCACGAGTGCGCGCCGTCCGCGCCGACCACCAGGTCCGCTTTCAGCACGCCGCCGTTCGCGAGGCCGACGCTCGCGCTGTCGGCGGAGAAATCGAGCGCCTGGGCGCGCGTGTCGATCCACGTGAGGTTCGGCTGGAAGCGCAGCGCGGCATCGAGCGCGCGCTCGATCACCGACGACTCGACGATCCACGCAAGCTGCGGCACCGATGCCTGAAACGCGGAGAAATGTAGCTCGGCGTGCGCGTCGCCATACACGCGCATGTCGTAGACGGGACCGAGCCGCGTGTGATCGAGCGCCTGCCAGACCCGCAGTCGTTCGAACAAGGCCTGCGAACTCGACGACAACGCATAGACGCGCGAGTCGAAGACAGCACCTGCGGGCAGCGCCGCGCAAGGCTGCGCGAGCAATGCGACGCGCAGTCCGCCTTGAGTGAGCGCGAGCGCCGCGGTCTTGCCGACGAGCCCGCCACCGATCACGGCGGCATCAAAGGTCTGGTGGTGTGCGTTCATGCGCGCATTATAGCCGCGGGGGGTGCGGGGGACGGATCGACCGATGCGGCATTTGGGCCCGATGGAAAAGGCCTCGCGCGGGCCGCGCTAATGCCCCGCGGAGCTCGCCGCGAGCGCTGCGTTCGCCTCGCGGATCCGCATGAAATCGCTATCGGACGATAGGATCCGCCACGCCGCTGCCTCGAGCTCCGCCTTGCGATCGCGCTGATCGCCGCGCACCGCGCAGTCGGGGAACACCCGGTCGTACACATGCCACAGCGAGTCGTAGTCGTTCCTGTCAGCGGCCTGCGCGATGCTGGCCCGATCTTCATGCGTGAGGCGGGTCGTCAGGCAATTGATCGTCTGACGGTCCGTGGTGGCCTGCGCTTCGTCGAAATTCGGCGCGACCCATGTCGCGACCACGCCCACCACGATCGCGGCGACGACGCCGATCCCGACCCATCTCATGATTCGCATGTTTTTTGCCCCGGAAATGAGCTCTGTCGGCTCTGAACCGCCGATTCTACAGTGGGTTTGTGCAAATGCGCCGGCCGGTCCGCCCGGGCGAACGGGTTACAATTGCGCTTCCCGTGAAAACTCGCACACAATCGTCGAGCCTACGCCCCGATTCGGTGACTTGTCCGCTCCGCTGAGCCTGCCACGCAACGCCCCACGCGAAGGCTTTCCGAAGCCGCGCGCAGCGTCGAGCGCATCACGCAACCCATACTGATTCACTGAAGGATTTCCATGAGCCTCCAATGCGGCATCGTCGGCCTGCCTAACGTCGGCAAGTCCACCCTGTTCAATGCGCTGACCAAGGCGGGCATCGCCGCCGAAAACTATCCGTTCTGCACGATCGAGCCGAACGTCGGCATCGTCGA
>DATAQT010000111.1:0-3952 GCA_036264535.1 Paraburkholderia sp.
AGCGCATCATGCACGAGCTGTCCGCTCGCCTGAGCGCGGGCGAGCTGATGTGCGTGTTTCCAGAAGGCACCACGTCCAACGGACTCGCGCTGCTGCCGTTTCACGCGAATATGTTCCAGGCGGCGGTGTCGGCGGGGGCGCCGGTGCAGCCGCTGTGCATCATGTATGAAGACGCGCAGGGCCGGCAATCCACCGCGCCCGCTTATATCGACGACCTGTCGTTGTCCGATTCGCTCGACATGCTGTTGCGCGGCGGTCCGCTGACCGCGCACGTGTA
This sequence comes from Paraburkholderia sp., assembly GCA_036264535.1. Lineage (GTDB taxonomy): Bacteria > Pseudomonadota > Gammaproteobacteria > Burkholderiales > Burkholderiaceae > Paraburkholderia. The sequence goes on from DATAQT010000111.1 coordinate 278, forward strand.
CGTCGGCGCGCCGCTCGCGCCCGATGCGGATCGGCGCGTGCTCGCGGCGCGGGCGCAGGACGTGGTGGCGGGCGCGTTGCGCGACATGCAGGCTGGCAAGGCCGTAGCGGGGACGGTTGCGCAAGAGGGCGACGTTGTCGCCGCTGGGTCGCCGAATGATGCTGCCGCGGCGGCCGAAACGCTGATCGAGCCCGTGGATCAGCCGCGCCGTTCCGCCTGAGCGGCGGTGCTGTCGGGCAGCGCCGCCGTCTTCCGTTTAATTTTCCCCGCGCGGCACGCGGCACGAATCGCAATCGACCTGCGTCAAGGTCCGCTTGGCCGGATTGCGCGCGAGCCGTACCGCCGACAACTTCTCCCCCCACACGCAGCCTGAGTCCAGGCCGATCAGGTTGTCGCGCAACAGCAGGCCGAGCGCTGCCCAATGACCGAACACGACGGTCACGTCGGCGGTCTTGCGCGACGGCACGTCGAACCATGGCATGCAGCCGCTCGGCGTGGACGCGAGCGTGCCGCTGCTCGTGAAATCCATCACGCCATCGGCGGTGCAAAAGCGCATGCGCGTCAGCGCGCTGCACGTGACGCGCAGACGATCGATCCCCTTCAGGCCAGGCTTCCAGCGATTCGGCTCGTTGCCGTACAGGCCGGCAAGCGTTTCTTTCCAGTTCGGCGCCCGCAGCGCGCGTTGCAGTTCGTCGGCAAGTTCGATCGTGAGCGTCGCGTCCCATTGCGGCAGCACGCCCGCATGCACCATCAGCATGCCGTTGTCGAAATGCGCGAGCGGCCGGTGTCGTATCCACTCGATCAGATCGTCGGCATCGGGCGCGGCGAGAATGTCTTCGATGGTGTCGCCTTTCTTCGACTTGCGAATCCCCGCCGATACCGACAGCAGATGCAGATCGTGATTGCCGAGCACCGGCACCGCGCGCTCGCCGAGCGCGATCACGTCGCGCAAAGTGTCGAGCGAGTCGGGGCCGCGGTTGATCAGATCGCCGGCGAACCACAGCGGTGTGCCGTCCGGCGGTGCGGCTTTGGCGAGCAGTTGCTGAAACGGTCCGCGGCAGCCTTGCAGATCGCCGAAAGCCAGTGGGACGAGGGGAGCGGACGTGCTGGAAGCGGTGGACGGAGTCATCGAGGAAATCAAGGCGATTCGATACGCGCGGTGTTGCAAGGCGCGTGCCGCGCTGGGCAGCGCAGCAAGTTAGCGTGACATAATAGCCCGTTTGGGGTTCGGATATCGGGCGATCACGTTGCGGGATGCGGCCAGAACACCGCCGCAACTGCAACACAGCAAAGCAGCGGCAACCACGCATGGGCCGCGCGCGATAATCCAATACAACAACAGGATGACTCTCTCGTGAACGAAGCAAGCATGTCGTCTTCCGTGGCGAAACAACCACTTCGCACGCTCGTCACCGGCGCGAACGGTTTTACCGGCCGCTATCTGGTCGAGAAGCTGATCGGACGCGGCCATACCGTGATCGAAGCGGTGTCCGGCCGCGACGAGCCCGACACGCCGACGCGCGTCAAGCTCGACATCACGTCGCCGGAGGCCTGCCGGCGCGTGCTCGACGCCGTGCGGCCCGACTACATCGTGCATCTGGCCGCAATCAGCTTCGTGGGTCACAACGATCCGCTCGACTTCTATCGCGTCAACGTGATCGGCACGCAGAACCTGCTCGAAGCCTGCGCGGCGATCGGCCACGTGCCACGCAAGCTGCTGATCGCGAGCAGCGCGAACGTGTATGGCAACGTCAGCAGCGCCTCGATCGACGAAAGCTTCCCGCTCACGCCGGTCAATCATTACGCGGCCAGCAAGGCGGCGATGGAAGCGCTGGTGCGCACATGGTTCGACCGTTTGCCGATCCTGGTGGTGCGGCCGTTCAACTACACCGGCCGCGGCCAGGCCGTGAACTTCCTCGTGCCGAAGATCGTGAGCCATTTCGCGCGGCGCGCGGCGTCGATCGAGCTTGGCAATATCGACATCGCGCGCGACTTCTCGGACGTGCGTTATGTGGCGAGCGCCTACGAGGCGCTGCTCGATTCCGACGTCGCGGCCGAAATTGTCAACGTTTGCACCGGCACACCCTATTCGTTGCGTGAAATCCTCACGAGCGCAAGCGAGTTGACCGGTCACGATATCGAGGTCGAGGTCAATCCGGCCTTTGTCCGGCAAACGGACGTCAAAATGCTCGCCGGCTCGCCGACGAAATTGCACTCGCTCGTGCCGGCGGTCGAGTCGATTCCCTTCATCGACACGCTGCGCTGGATGCTCGCGGCCTGAGCGCGCTCGCCTGAACGAGTGCCTTGCGGTCTGCTTTGAAGCGTCATGAAGGGTCCGTTCGCAACCCTTCATGACGCTTTCGCCGTTCTTCTCCTTCGTTTCCCACTCTTTCCGTGCCGCGCTGCGTACCGTGCCGCCGACCTCCCTATGCGCGTCAAAATGCGCGAAACCGCACCCAAAAGTCCCTTTTCGTAAATCAACGGCAACGAATTCTGTCAAGCTGTTTCAAGTTGTTAGGGTTCTAGTTTTTGCGCCGGGCGGCTTTATAATCAGGGCTTCATAAAATTGGCGTTTGAGTGTCTGCTTTGCGCGGACACGACGGGCGACTAGAGAAACGGACACCACCACGCGGGGTGAACAGGCCGCAAGCTCTTCGCCGCCTGGCACTAACATCGACAAGGGAATTACATGATCCTGGTAACGGGCGGCGCCGGCTTTATCGGCGCTAATTTCGTGCTGGACTGGCTGAATGCGTCGGACGAAGCGGTGCTCAACGTAGACAAGCTGACCTACGCGGGCAACCTGGGCACGCTGAAGTCGCTACAGGGCAATTCCAAACACATTTTCGCGCGCGTCGACATCTGCGATCGCGCCGCGCTCGACGCCTTGCTGGCCGAACACAAGCCGCGCGCCGTGCTGCATTTCGCGGCCGAGAGCCACGTGGATCGCTCGATTCACGGTCCGGCCGATTTCGTGCAGACCAACGTGGTTGGCACCTTCACGCTGCTCGAAGCGACGCGCAGCTACTGGAACACGCTGGGCGAAGCGGAGCGCGCCGCATTCCGCTTCCTGCACGTGTCGACCGACGAAGTGTTCGGCTCGCTGTCCGCAACCGATCCGCAGTTCTCCGAAACGACGCCCTATGCGCCGAATAGCCCCTATTCCGCGACCAAGGCCGGCTCGGATCACCTCGTGCGCGCCTACCATCACACGTACGGCCTGCCGGTGCTGACCACCAACTGCTCGAACAACTACGGCCCGTACCAGTTCCCCGAAAAGCTGATCCCGCTGATGATCGCCAACGCGCTCGGCGGCAAGCCGCTGCCGGTGTATGGCGACGGGCAGAACGTGCGCGACTGGCTGTACGTCGGCGACCATTGCAGCGCGATCCGTGAAGTGCTTGCGCGCGGCACGCCGGGCGAGACCTACAACGTCGGCGGCTGGAACGAGAAGAAGAATCTCGAGGTCGTGCACACGCTGTGCGATCTGCTCGACGAGCAGCGTCCGAAGGCGGCCGGCTCGTATCGCGACCAGATCACCTATGTGACCGATCGTCCGGGTCACGACCGCCGTTACGCGATCGACGCCCGCAAGCTCGAGCGCGAACTCGGCTGGAAGCCGGCGGAAACGTTCGAGACGGGGCTCGCCAAAACGGTCCAGTGGTATCTCGACAA
>DATAQT010000183.1:0-31636 GCA_036264535.1 Paraburkholderia sp.
CGAGAACGACCGCACCGTGCTGATCGACGCGAGCACCGCGTTCCGCACCTCGGCCGACTGGGCCTATGGCCTGCCCGAGCTGGCCCGCTCGCAACGCGAGCGTCTGCGCACCGCCAAACGCATCGCCGTGCCGGGCTGCCATGCATCGGCCTTCGTGCTGGCGATGCGCCCGCTCGTCGAAGGCGGAGTCGTCGCGTCCGAGTTCGCCGCGCATGCCTACTCGATCACCGGCTACAGCGGCGGCGGCAAGAAGATGATTGCCGACTACGAAGCCGGCGGCAACGACAGGCTCAAGAGCCCCCGCCCCTACGCGCTCGCCCTCACGCACAAGCATCTGCCGGAAATGGCCGCGCACACGGGCCTGAAGTCGGCGCCTATCTTCACGCCGATCGTGGGTGATTTCTACAAGGGCCTCGCGGTCACCACGTACTTCTCGCCGGAGCAGCTCGCGAAGAAGGCGACGCCGCAGGACGTGCAGGCGCTGTTCGCCGAGTACTACGCGGGTGAAGCGTTCGTGCATGTTGCACAGTTCAACGCCGACGCGAACCTCGACGGCGGCTTCTTCGACGTGCAGGCGAACAACGACACCAATCGCGTCGACCTGTTCGTGTTCGGCAACGAGGAGCGCTTCGTGACCGTGGCGCGTCTGGACAATCTTGGCAAGGGCGCATCGGGTGCGGCGATCCAGTGTATGAATCTCGCGATCGGCGCTGGCGAAGAGACCGGTTTGAAACGCTAGGCGAATCGACACACGGACTTCGACACCACGTCGAGCCTTCACAGTCCCAGGAAAGGCCGGTCTTTCGCAGACCGGCTTTTTTTATTTTTAAAACACATCCATTTAAATCGACGAAAAAAATTCCGCTCCGTGTTAATCCGCATTACCTCAAATATAAAAATCGGATTACTCACTCGAAACCGGTAATTCGTTCCTGGCGATTGCGTCGTACTGAACAGTTTTCCGCATAGGGAAACTCTGGATTTTTTGCGAACGGGCGTGCCACGATCATAGAGCCTTTTTTCTTTGACGCTTGCCCAGCAAGGATGTGCGGGCAAGCAACGATGCCGCGTTCAGCGTAAAAAATCCTTTTTCGTTTAAAAGATCCGCGCCTGTCCGTGCAGTGCGCGTGCGCTGAAATTCGTGCTGTTTGAATCGACCTTTTTAGACGGCTCATTCAATTGACAGTCAATAAACGCGCAGCAAAATGACTCCGCACAATTAAACAAAGGGAGACACTGCATGTCGCACGCCATGAGTCGCGGCCTGGCAATGGCCATTGCCATTGCACCTTTTCTTATCGCTTGCGGCAGCGGCAATGCCGACAATCCAGGCCCCGTTACGCCAACGCAATGCTCGGGCGCGAGTTGCGGCACGCAAGGTGCGCCGACGCCCAACGCGAGCGTCGCGACGCTGTGTCCCGACTCCGCGGACATCGTCAAAAGCACCTACCTCGGTGGCGCGGGCAGCGGCGAGATCGTGCAGCTGAATATCGACGCGGCCGCGATGACCTATACGCTGAAGTGGCTCGAGTCGCCGATTCCGCTCACCAGCGCGAGCGTCTCCGTCACCCGCAAGGGTACGCAGATCACGGGCGCGGTGATCCACCCGCCCGCAGGCATGCTGCCGACCGCCGAGCAAACGCGCTGCGCGTTCATCCTCGGCGCGGGCACCGGCACCGCGTCGGACGGCACGACCTACACCACGCCCGACTTCGTCAATAACCCGAACCCGCCGATGATCCTGATCGGCAAGGGTGTCGCAGGCGGCGGCATTCCGGGCGCGACGGTCCAGTACGCGGGCGTCAACCTGGTTGTCACCACCATCGGCGCGGTCAACAGGCGGCACTTCGACTTCTATCCGTTCCTCGGCTTCGCGAGCACGACCACCGACATCACGAAGCTGCCCGGCACCTACAACGCGCTGCTTTATCACCTGTCGCCGACCGCGAACTACGAAACCGTCGCGACGAATTCCGTCGAAACCTTCGACGCGAGCGGCAACTGCACTTCATCGAGCTCGACCGGATGTCTTAGCACCGGCAACGCGTTGACTCTCAACAGCAACGGCTATTTCGACAGCAGCAATCCGCCGCAGATCGTGCCGAGCACCGGCGCCACCAACAACCCGCTGCGCACCGGCAACTACGGCACCGCGCACATGATCCTCGGCCAGCTCAACGGCGCGACGGTCCCGCTCGTGGTTCGCACCGGCTACGTCGACACGAGCAACATCCTCGCGGCGAAGGTCGACGACGAATCCGGCATCGCAATGCTCGCCGCGGCGACGCCGCTCGCCTCGGGCGGCTTCGACGGCGGCTACGTCGGCGCGGATTCGAACTTCAAGTACACGGCGACGCTGGTCCAAGGCGCGGCCGCGACGTTCATCAATCCGTCCACGTCGGCGGCGGAAAGCTCGCTCGGTCTGAGCTACGGCGCGTCGAGCCCCGGTCTCGCCAACGTGCAGGACAGCACGGGCAACACCGGCCTCGCGATCGCGTCGGCCGGGCTGTACGCGATCGTGGTGCAAGGCGAAGAAAACGGCGGCATCACGTCGACGTCGGCGAATGCGGACACGCCGAACGCGCCGTACTTCGGCATCGGCGCGCAGGTCAGCAAGTAAAGGCAACAGGCGCCCGATGCGCGTAACGCGCAGTCGACCCGCGCTTCTCAGCGCGGGACATAAGCAGAGGGTGGCCGGAATGGGAGCCGGCCACTGACAACGAGAACATTCGGGAGGCGGTATGAATTCGAAAATCATTCCGGTGCTCGCTCTTTGCGCACCGTTGCTGGGGGCGTGCGGTGGCGGCGGCGGCGGCGGCAGCAGTAACGGCGACGGACCGGTGACCGAAACGCGGCTATGTCCTTCGTCGCTCGACTACGGCACGGTCTTCACGGGCGGCGGCGGCGACGGCGAACTCGTCAAGCTGCAGCTCGACACGACGAAGATGACGTGGCAGATCAGCTATATCCAGTCGCCGATTCCCGCTACGACCGGCACGGTCACCCCGACGCGCGCGGGCCAGACCGCGAGCGGCACGCTGACCCAGGAAAACCTGTTGCCGACCAGCAAGCTCAACCAGTGCGCGTTCCGTCTGAACGGTGCGAGTCTCGATTCGAGCCGGCCGGCGCGGATTTTCGTCGGTGAAGGCGTCGCGGGCGGCACGATTCCGGGCGCTGAAATCTCGTTCGGTGGCGTGCTCGGTGTCGGCGCCGTACCGGACACCACGTTCCCGTACTACCCGTTCATCGGCTTTTCGTCGATTGAAACGAGTCTGGCGAACGTCGCGGGCACGTACAACCAGGTCGGCTATCACCAGGTGCCGTCGCAAAACTTCGCGCCGGTCGCGGTCGATTCGAAGATCACGATCAACCACGACGGCACGTGGACCGAGTGCGACAACGCTGGTGTCAACGCCGGCAGCTGCCAGCAGCCCGGCAGCAACTTCCCGGCCACGGGCGACAGCAGCGGCGCATTCGAAACCGACAACTTCCTCGGCCAGGCGAAGCCAACGCTCGCGACGACGCCCAAAGCGCGCGGCTACATGATCGTCGGCAAGCTGAAGGGCCAACTGGTGCCGATCCTCGTGCGCACGGGCGCGGCGAACCCGTCGGCGACCACGTCGGTCAACGGCTCGCTCGGCCCCTACGCCGATGACGAATCCGGCATCTCGATCCTCGCGCCGCAAACCGCGACCGCAGTGAACGCCCAGAACGGCGAGTACATCGGCGTGGACAGCCAGTTCGACTACCGCACCACCGCGCTCGAAGGCACCGAGGCCACGCTGCTCGACCCGTTCAACGCGTCACAGGCGCCGCTCGCTACCGCGCTGAATCTGGACTTCACGGAGACCGTGCCGGGTGTCGTGACGATCACGCAGGTGGGGGCATCGACCGGCACCAAGCCGACCGGAAAGATGATCTTCACAGGCGGCGTGTTGGGTTACCTCGACATGACAAACGCCGCTTCGCCGTACTTCACGATCGGCGCCTTCGTCCAGTGAGCGGCGCCGCGCGCCGCGGGGCCTGCCTCTCTGGCGGCACCCGCAGCGACGCGGCGGCCGGAATCCCACGAACATCCAGCGCTGCGGCCGGGCCGACACCCCGCCGCCGCTCGTCGCGCGCGCCAGGCCGCTGCGGCGCCTGAGGAGGAAAACGATGAAAAAAATCTGTCTCGCGATACTGGCGACGCTGCTGTCGGCCAGTGCTTACGCCCAGCATGCGGGCGACAACGTCGCCGCGCTCGGCTGGTTCCACGTGATGCCGCAGGATTCGAGCACGCCGCTCACGACCTACGTCGCGCCGTCGCCGATCAACACGCCACTGCGTCTGCCCAGTTCGTTCACGTCGCCCGGCACGGGGCTGTCGACCAACTCCGCCAACACGGTCGGCCTCGTATTCAGCCATTACCTGACCGATCACATTGCGGTGACCACGGTTGCGGGCCTGCCGCCGACGTTCAAGATCTACGGCCACGGCACGATCCAGCCGCCGGGACCGGCCGGCGCGCTCGGCCAGCAGAACCTCGGCGATCCGCAGGCGAATCCGATCGTGAAAAGCGTGCGGCAGTGGAGCCCGGCGCTGCTGTTCCAGTACTACTTCAACGAGCCGAGCGCGAAACTGCGGCCGTTCATCGGCGTGGGCGTGTCGTACAACTGGTTTTCCGATGTCCAGCTAAGCCAGAACTTCGTGCAGTCGACGCAGGAGAATCTCGGCGCCGTGCTCGCAGCCGGCGCGGGCAAGCCGGGCCAGACGCAGATCTCGGCGAAGGCGTCATCGTCGTGGGCGCCGGTGTTCAACGCGGGGCTCGCGTACAACATCACCGAACACTGGGGGCTCGTCGCGTCCGTCACGTATATCCCGCTGAAGACGACGTCGTCGGTCATCATCAAGGCGGCGGACGGGACGGAGCTTGGTGTGTCGAAGGCGGATCTGAGCGCGGACCCGATCATTTCCTTCCTGGCCCTGTCTTATAAGTTCTGAGTTCGGCCGTGCGGATCGAGGCGGCGCTAGCGCGCGCCGGCAAATTGCGGGCAAAAAAAAAGCCCGCCTAGGTTGGCGGGCTGAATCCATATCAGAGGAGACATGGAGGAGACAAGACCTACTATAGCAAACGGCTTGGTGCGTCGCAACATGCAAATTAGGGTTGACCCTCGATGTTGCAAACACACAACAGTCACATTCGTACGGTTCAGTTTCCCTTGTCTACCCCGACGCGAGGTGCTCAGTGGCGCACCAGCGCCATCATCGCGCCGAAACCGACGAACACCCCGCCCGTCAGCCGGTTGAACATCCGCGCGACGCTGCGACTCTTCAGCTTCGCGCCAATGCGCGTGCCGAAACCCGCGTACACCAGATACCAGCTGACCTCGATCACCGCGAACGTCGCGACCAGCACGCCGAACTGCGGCAACTTCGGCTGCGTGGCATCGATGAATTGCGGCAGCAGCGCGGCCGCGAACAGGATCGCCTTCGGATTACTGCTCGCGACCAGAAAGCCGTTGCGAAATAGCGCGAAGCGCGAGCGCGCAGGCCTGGCTGCCAGTTCGTCGACGTTTTGCGCGGCGGCTTCGTCGGCTGGCGCGCGCCATGCCTTGATGCCCAGATACACGAGGTAGGCCGCGCCGATCATGCGCAAAGTATTGAACATGGTCGGCCACGCCGCCAGAAACACGCCGAGCCCCGCCACCGATACCGCCAGCATCAGCACCAGCGCCGACAGAGAGCCGGCCATCGTCGCGCTCGCGCGGCGCAGGCCGTGCTGGGCGCCGTGCGTCATCATGAGCAGCATATTGGGACCGGGAATCGCGCAAACGACGAAAACGGTGGCGGCGAACAGCCACCAGGTATGCAGAGTCATTGGAATCGGGGTGAAGAGGAATCGGGCGACTATTATGCCTTGACGCCCCGCGTGACTGCACGCGGCCACGTTGTGTCGATCGCCCGCACCCGGCGATCGACAGCCACCGTCAACGGCCGGCGCGCCGCGCCGCCACCTGGCCCAGCACCGCGAAATCCTTCTCGCCGTCGCCGTGCGCGATCGCCTCGATCAGGCTGTCGCGCACCACGCTTGCGACCGGCATCGGCGTCGTCACCGCATCGGCGGCGGCAAGCGCGAGGCGCACGTCTTTCAGGCCGAGACGCGCCTTGAACAGCGCCGGCTCGAAGCGCTGCTCGGCAATCAGCTTGCCGTAGCCCGAGTACACCGGTCCCTGGAACAGGCCGCTCGTGATCACATCGAGGAAGTCCTGCATCGCGAGGCCGTGGCCGGTCACGAGCGCGGCCGCTTCGCCGAGCGTCTCGATCGCCGCGCCGAGCATGAAGTTCGCGGCCAGCTTGATGACATTCGCCTGCTGCGGCAGCGAGCCGATGCGCCAGGTCTTCTGGCCGAGCGCGTCGAAAATCGGCTGGATCCGGTCGATCGATTCGGCCGGGCCGCCCGCGACGATCGTCAGCTTGCCCGCTGCTGCGACGTCAGGCCGCCCGAGCACTGGCGCGGCGACGTAGTGCACGCCGCGCGACGCGTGCGCGGTCGCCAGTTCCTCGGCAAGCGCCACGGAAATGGTCGCCATGTTCGCGTGGATCAGCCCTCGCGGCGCATGTTCGAGCAGCGACGCGGTAATGACTTCGCGCAGCGCGGCATCGTCGGCGAGCATCGAGAACACGGCGTCGCCCGCAAACGCTTCAGCCGGCGTAGCGACGATCTGCGCGCCCAGCCCGGCAAGCGGCTGCGCCTTTTCCGGCGAGCGGTTCCACACGCGCACCTGGTGCCCGGCTTTCAGAATGTTTGCAACCATCGCGGCGCCCATCTCGCCGAGACCGATAAAACCGATGTCCATCTATCGCTCCGTCTTCTATAGAACCCGAAGTAAAGCACACTCATGCGACAAGCGCAGGACAACGCGCAACCCGCGCGGTGCCATACTGCCGACATGGTCACCGCGACATTCCGCTTCTACGAGGAGCTGAACGACTTCATCGCCCGGCCGCTGCGCCGGCGCGCGTTCGACTGCGTCTGTGCGCGCGACGCGACGACCAAGCACATGATCGAAGTGCTCGGCGTGCCGCATACCGAGGTCGAACTGATCCTGGTGAACGGCGACTCGGTCGGTTTCGATCATCCGCTCGCCGACGGCGACCGCGTCGCCGTTTATCCGAAATTCGAGGCGCTCGACATCCAGCCGCTGCTGCGCGTGCGCGAGCGGCCCTTGCGGGTCATGCGCTTCATTGCCGATGCGCATCTCGGTGGCCTCGCGCCACTGCTGAGGCTCGCGGGCTTCGACACGCTGTATGACAACCATTTTCCCGACGCCGACATCGAGGCGCTCGCCGCCGCGCAGCAGCGCATCGTCCTGACGCGCGACCGCGAGTTGCTCAAGCGCCGCAACATCACGCACGGCTGCTACGTGCGCGCACTGCGCCCGCGCGAGCAGTTGCGCGAAGTGTTCGAACGGCTCGATCTCGCGCGCAGCGCTCAGCCGTTCCGGCTATGCCTCGTATGCAACGCGCCACTGCGGCGCATCGGGCGCGACGAAGCCGGCCCGCGGGTGCCGCACGGCGTGCTGCAGCGGCACAGCCGCTTCGTCACCTGCGATGTGTGCCGACGCGTGTTCTGGGAAGGCACGCACTGGCAGAGGATGCGCGCGTTGATGGACAGCGTCGCAGCCGGCGAGACGGACCGCATCGGCTGACGTCCCGCCGTTGCGTACAATGCGGGTTGATCTATTTAACAGAGGCCTTTCCGATGGCGATGAAAAAACCCGACCTTGAAAAGAACAAGGCGCTGAAATTGGGCAACGCGATGAAACAAGCGGCCTCGAGCCGCGGCAAGGCTGTGGCGACCGAGCCGAAGGTCGACCGGCGCGAGCAGCGCAAGCTCGATCAGGCGCAGGGCCTTGTCGCGTTTGCGTGCAAGCTCAACAGCGAGCTGGTGGAAGAGCTGAAAACGCGCGCCGCCACGCATCCGGATGGCCTGAACGGGCTGCTGGATGAAGTGATCCGGCGCGGGCTCGCGGGCTGATTTTCCCGCGCTAGACCTGCCGCAAATGCAAAAAGGCCAGAGCGTGAGCTCTGGCCTTTTTGCTGGCAACGCATCTGCCGTAACCAGCTGCATCGACCGGCAAGCGGTGCGGCACAGCCGTACGGCGCGCCCGACGAGCGGGCGTCGGCTTAGTTCTGCGCGCCCTTGTCGTTCGTGCCAGCGGCCGAAGCTGCAGCGGAAACCGGAGCTTTCTTGCCGTGGGTCTTCAGTTGCTTGACGTGGTGGTGCTTCGGTGCGCTTGCCGCCGGCGCAGCAGCGGCATCCGATGCCTGTGCGAAAGCCTGAACGGAAACGAGCGCGATCGAAGCGGCTGCGAGCGAGACGATAACTTTTTTCATGTGTTGATCCCCAAACCAGACGACTGAGTCAATGTGAATGAATACAGCTGCACGGTAGAGCAGGCTGGACTTCGAGGCGCCTTGTGCTCCCCGCGGGAGAGTATTACCCAAGCGTAGGCGGTTTGTCATGCGCAAAACTCGATATGTATTTTCTGGGAGACAGCCTTCTTTCAATTCCATTTCATTCGCCGGGCAAGCCGTATCAGGGACATTACCAGGTCCAACTGAGACCGCCCGCCGCGCGATTCGTCGATCGCTTCGAGGCACTCAAACCAGATTGCGCAGCAGGCTCGCGGTCTCCTGCAGCGCCGGTAAAACGCGATGCAGCGCGGCGTTCGCCGACTCCTCGCCGATCGGCATGCTGACGCTGATCGCCGCGACTACCGTGCCGTGCCGGTCGCGCAACGGCACGGCGACGCCGCGAACACCGATCTCGAGCTGCTGGTCGGTGACGACGTAGCCGTTGCGGCGGATTTCGCCTAGCACCTCTCTTAGCCGTTCGACCGTCGAATAGGTATACGGCGTAAAAACCTTGATCGGATACGACGCGAGCCACGGATCGATGCTGTCGGGCGGCTGGAACGCGAGCAGCACGAGCCCCGCCGACGATAACGGCGCCGGCGCGCGCGAGCCGGTCACGAAGCCGACCGCCATCGCGCGATTGACGCCGTTGCGCGCGACATAGACGACGTCGTGTTCGTCGAGGATCGCAACCAGCGCGGTTTCCTGCACAGTCGCGGTGATCCGCTGCAGAAACGGCTGCACCGTGCGCGGCAGGCGCGCCGAATCGAGGTAAGACTGGCCGAGCCGCAGCACCCGCGGCGCGAGCCAGAACAGCTTGCCATCGGTGTCGACGTAGCCGAGCTCGCGCAGCGTCAGCAGATAGCGGCGCGCGGCCGTGCGCGACAGGCCGGCGCGTGCGGCGACCATCGTTGGCGTCATGCGCGCGTGTTCTTCGTCGAATGCTTCGATGATCGCGAGCGCCTTCGCGGCGCCTGCGATCCAGTCCTTGTCGTCCATTTCGCTTGCTCGTGAAGAAGCGGAGACTCACGGTCGGCACCACGGCGACCGCGCGGCCGTTGCGCGATTATCGCGCGACTCGCGCGCTTTGCCTGCCCTGTGCACGAGGCCCGCGTATCATGTGAGCGATTCCTTACCGGATGAGCACCGCGTGGCGCGCCGGCACGATCCACACAACAAATCAGAACAACGCCTTGAATTCCGATACCCGCCAACACCTGCGCGCGAACGTGCTAATGCTGCTCGCCGCGATGATCTGGGGCTCCGCGTTCGTCGCGCAGCGACTGAGCCTCGATACGATCGGCCCGTTTCTCTTCACGGGCTTGCGCTTTCTGCTCGGCGCGCTCGTTTTGCTGACCGTGATCGTCTGCGTGCGCCGCCCGGCGCTTGCCGAGCTGACGAAGCGCGCACCAGGCGGCGCCCGCGAACTGCTCGGCGCGGGCGCGCTGCTCGGTGTCGTGGTGGCCGTGTCGATCTCGCTGCAGCAGATCGGCCTGCAATACACGAAGATCGCGAACGCGGGCTTCATCAGCTCGCTATATGTGGTGATCGTGCCGCTGCTCGGCGTGCTGTTTCGCCACCGGACCGGCCTCGGTACGTGGCTAGGTGCGCTACTCGCGGCCATTGGCATGTACTTCCTGAGCGTCGACGAACATTTCTCGATGCTGTACGGCGACTGGTATCAGCTCGCCGGGGCGCTGGTGATTTCCGCTCAGATGATGCTGGTCGGTCGCTTCGCGGCGCGCCATGACACGTTGATGCTCGCGCTCGTGCAGTTCGTGACCTGCGGGCTCGTGTGTCTGTCGGTTGGTCTCGCCGTCGAGCCGATCAGCGTCGCGATGATCGCGCGCGCCGCGCCGACGATCGCGTACGGCGGGGCGTTATCGGTGGGCGTCGCGTATACGATTCAGGTGGTCGCACAACGTTACGCCGCGCCCTCGCATGCGGCGGTAATTTTCAGCATGGAAGGCGTTTTCGCGGCGTTCGCGGGCTGGCTCGTGCTCGGCGAAACGCTGACGGCTCGCGCGTTGTTCGGCTGTGCGCTGATGCTGGCGGGCTTGATCGTATGTCAGGTACTGCCGGGTTGGAAGCGCGCCCGGCAGCGTGCGCCGCAAGCGTTGTAATCGGGGCTCGTCGCGCGGCTGACGCGTTGAGCGTTCAGACCCTCTTGCCCATTCTCCCAGCTATGCCTAGGCCGCGCGCGGATGACCGAACAGGCTCGGGGTATCGGCGGTCGGCGGAAAGACGCACCAGCAGCCGTCGTCGTGACGAAAGAAGAACAGACCGCGCGCCCCCTCTTCCGACGACGTCTCCACCCGCACATATCGCCGCCCGCCCGTGCGCGTGCGGCTGAACTCCGTCACGTGAACCGGCTCTGCAGGCGATGGCGCAAGCCACTTCTCGACGAGGAACCGCAACGACTGCTCGCTCGCGGCTCTCATGATCTGCTCCGGAACAGCTTGTCACGATACGCGTCGCGCGTGGACTCAGGGCTGTCGTCCCCGGTGGCGTCGACGTTCTCGTCAGCCTCGACGGCCGCCAGCGCCATCATACGATTGGTCGCGGCCGCGCGTAACGTACTGCAATGGGCCGCATGTCTAAGGTCAGAAAGAAGACGGACTAGCTGTCGTGCTGATCGGCGTTTCATACATCCCCCCGCACTGCACCAGAAACCTAAGAAAGCACTTTAACTTTATGCCGGATTGGTCGCTGGACAAATGGTTTTGACGAAATAGCAACAGTTGCGCTTGTATAAATGAGACACGCAATCTTCGTACCGCGTCACCAATGTGCGCGTTCGGCAAGTGGACGTCTGTGCGTTGGCGAGCGCTTCGCATCGCGCGAAGCGTTGCTCCGGAAGCGGCGTACGGATGGTTCGGGGGCGGCGTAATCAATGGTTCGGGGGCGGCGGTTATCCACAGAGACCTCTGGACAACTACGGGACAGCGCGACGGACAGTCTGTGCGCGAAATCTTGATAAAGGTGGGTGTCGGTTAACAGGTGTTCGAAGTTATCCAACTTATGTAGTTTTTCTACCGACGTGTTCCGCAGGGTTATGGATTTCGCATGATGTTGAAGCGGCGGAACATTTGGGAGTTATCCACAGAATCGGGTAACCCTTGTTAACTACTACTACATACGTATACGTATACGGTAAACACCATAAGGGGAATATCGCGGTGCGCGTGAATCACAGGCTGATCGGATCCTGATCAGCCTGTGATTCGAACGCCGCTGCGCCGCTTATGGCACCAGCGCCGTGCCGCTCGCGGGTTCGATCGCTGCGGCCTGGCCGATCGGGTCGGCGGGTTCGCCGATCAATGGCGGCTGTGTCGTTAACGGAACCGGCGCAGGTCCTGGCGTCGTCCGAACCGGCGCGGTTGTCGTCGCTTTAACGGCGACGGGTGTCGTTGCCAACGCCGGTTCCGGCACCGGCTCAGGAGTCGTGATCTGAAGCGGCGCGGCTACCGGCATCGGCAGAGTGCGCGTTTCTATCGGGCTGCTCGTCACCGGCTGCGTGCGTACGACCGTCTGCAAATAATGATCGACGAGGCTGAAGAAGCGGTTGTAAAACTTGCCCGAGGGAATCGTCTCGCTCGAGATCTTCACCATCGCATCGCTATTCGAGCGGATCGGCAACGACAGCGAACCGAGCACGCTGAGTCCGACGCTCGCGGACGTATCGCTTTTCTTCAATGCGAAGCCGTTCTGCACCGCGTTCACATAAACGATGCTGGTGTCGGCCGTCTCTTCGCCGGGCGTGCACACCACATGGAATTCGACGACCACATGCGTATCCCCGCTCGGCTGAAAATTCTTCGTGCCGTCGACGGTATCGGAGCGCGACATCGTCGTCAGATAGCCTTGGCTCAGCAGTGCTCGACGCGCGGCTTCGCAGCTATCGCTCGTACTCGAATTGAAATTGCGCGCGTACGGGCTTGCGCCGGTTTCGAACAGTTCCTGAGTGAATTGAGGTTGCGGCGTGCTGCTGCATGCCGTGAGCGCGAGCAGGCCAAACACGGCCGCGGCGGTGGTGCGGGAAAGGGAGATCTGCATGATCAGGTGCAAGAAGCGCCTCGTGAGCGCGAATGGGAATGCATTGTAGAGCGGGCCGCACCATGTGCGTAAATAGCGTGCAAACCACGCCCTATTACGGTAGATCACAGCCCATCAACAAGATGCATGTCGCCGAACTTCGCGGCGCGTACAGATGGAAACGGGAAAAGAAACCGCGCGACGCGCCTAGTTCGACGCCGTGCGCGTCGAGCCCACTGCCGCGGCCGAAGTCGCCCCAGAGGCCGCGGCCGACGATGCCGCGACAGCCCCGCTCGCCGCAGGTGCGGTGAGCGTCGCCGGCACGCTGAACGCGTCGGCCCACTGGTTTGCGCCAGCGCAACGATCGGCCTCGCACGGCGCGGTCCGGCCATCGGCCCCGGAAGCGCCGTCAGCGGGCGCTGCAACCGTCACAAAATCCTCGACGCGCAGACTCACCTTCTGCGCATAGGCCTTCGAGCCGCCGTAGCTCTTGAGCGCGGCGTTCAGATCACCATTGGCCGAGCGCATGTAGCCGTACAGGATCGCCGAGCCGGCTTCGATGTTCGCGCCCGGCTCGGTCAAATCCTTCACGTTACGCAGCAGCCCGCGGTGCGCCTGCGGCACGACCTGCATCAGCCCCGTCGCGCCATTGGCGCCGCGGGCTTTTTCCTTGAAGCGGGATTCGATCGAGATGATGGCGAGCAGCAGCGCCGGAGGGAGGGAGTATTTGGAGGCGGCGGATTGCACCGCGTCGGAAATCTTTTGAGCTTTGTCCTTCGTCAGCCCGAACTTCTGCGTCAGATACGCCGATATTCGATCGCTGTTTTCGTCGGCCGCGGCGGTTTGCGCGAGGCCGAGCGAAAGCACGATCAGGCAGAGTAACCGGCTCATGGCGGACGATCGAACGTAGCAAAGATCGGCGCATTATAGCGCCGCTATGCCCGCCGGCGCCGATCATCCACAATTTTTGCCTTTTAAATCAAGGGTGACCGGGCCTCCTGGCGGTGGTCGCGCCTACTTCGTCTTCGGATCGTAGCCGTCGGTCAGCGTCGCGAGGAACGCGGCGACATCGTCGATATCGTGCTCGGACCAGACCGGACGCTCGCCCGCTTTGCGCGTCAGCGGCTCGTCGGTCGTATCGACGTTCACGCGCAGTGCGACCGGCAGATCGTTGAATTTGTCGATCTTGCCGTGCGCATCCTTCGGATACCACTTCTCCGGATTCGAATCGCGTTGCACGTAGAACCGCAAGGCGTCCTTCAGCGTGTGGAAGCGGCCGTTGTGGAAGAACACGTGACGCGTCGCGGTATTGCGCAGCGACACCGACTTGAACAGCCCGCAATTGACCTTGTCGCTCTGATCCGTGCGCAATGGTCCGCACAGGCCCATGTCGAAATATTTCGGATCGGCGTTGACCTTCAGCTCCGGGTTGCGCGGCACGCCGAGCGCCTGGAAGTTGAAGTCGGTGAAGAGCGGATGCGCGCCGTTCACGCCGGACTGGTCGATATGACAGGATGCGCAATTGCCGCCGGCGGGGTCGTCGAACAGCTTTTTGCCGTGCAACTCTTGTGCCGTTAGTTGTGCCTTTCCATCGAGGTAGTAGTCGAACTTGCTCGTGTATGGATGAAAACTCGGGTCTTCGAGTTCGAAGCGCTCGATCGCATACATCGCCTGCGTGAACGCCTTCGACGGATCGGCAAAGATGTTCT
The DNA here is from genome assembly GCA_036264535.1 of Paraburkholderia sp. Lineage (GTDB taxonomy): Bacteria > Pseudomonadota > Gammaproteobacteria > Burkholderiales > Burkholderiaceae > Paraburkholderia. The sequence goes on from DATAQT010000183.1 coordinate 14,142, forward strand.
GCCCGAATACTTCCTTGAAGCGCGCCGCGTACGGCGCACGCTGCATCTTCGCGAGCAACGCGGCCGGATCCCTGTTGGCCATCTCGTTCGGATTGAACAGCGGGAAGTTCGCCTGATCGTGCAGATAGTTGAAGCGCCCGTCCCAGCCGAAGCCGCCGACCGGCGCGTTATCCGTTTCGCTGAGCCGCTCGGACAGGCTTGCCGCCTGTGCATGCGTCCAGACCGGCGTACGGTTCAGCACGTAGCGCAGGCTCGGCACGGCGCGCGTGCCCTGTTGATGCAGGTCCGCGCCGCCCAGTTGCGCAGCGAGACCGTTGGGCGGCCCGTACGCATGCTCGGGACTGTGACAGCTCGCGCACGACATCTTGCCCGAGCCCGACAGCGCCGGATCGAAGAACATCAGCTTGCCGAGCGCGGCGGCATCGCTATAGATGGGCTTCGCATCGGCGGGCGCCTCTGTCGGCGTCGACGCAAAAACAGGCGCCGTAACGGCGCCTCCGAGCAACGCGCCGCCCATCAGGGCGGCTAGCGCTATACGGCGCGCGCTCGTGCGCGCCGTGAATCGCATGGCAGAGGACAGCATCGAGTCTCTTACAGGTTCGTGAAGATGTCGCTGCCAAACCCGACCAGACCGGCCTGGCCCGCATAACCGAGGTAGCCGAGCTGGAAGATGTCCTCGATGCTCTTCAGCATCGAATAGTGGTTGTACGGCACCGTCGACACCGTGCCCGGCTTGATGAACTTCGAGATCATCACCGCGCCGGTCTGGTCGCCACCGTAGCTGGTCTTGGTCAGGCTGATCGTGACGCCGTTATACGCGAGCGACGAGGTCTCCGGGTACGTCGGCAGGTTCGGGCCCGGTTGCTGGCTACAGCAGGTCGTGCCGGAAAAAACCAGATCCTCGCCCGAGGCGGACTGCGTGACCGTCGCGTAGCTGCTTTCGTCGAAGTTGATGATCAGCAGACCGTCCTTCTGGAACGCCGGCGACGACGTGATAATCGGCACCCACTTCTGCAGGAACGTGTTCGCGCTCGTCAGGCCGCCCGGCTGGCCGTTCACGCAAGGCGAGTCGTGACCGTCGTCGCACAGGCTCGGCGTGATCAGGTTGAAGTTCGCCGTGGTCGCGACCGATTTCAGGTCGTTCTGCAGATTATTCAGATTGACGACGTGCGTCCCGCAATCCGCCGAATCGATGATCGAGTGGAAGTACATGAACGGGTTATGGCGCGTCGCGTACTGGTCGCCGAGCGGCACAGCCGCGCTCGGCGCTTCCGCCGTTTGCGTCAGGTCGGTCGTGTTCAGCGTCGGGTGGCCGCAGGTGGCGGCTTCGCGCGACGGGTCGTTGCCCATGTCGCCTTCGTAGCCCTTCCACGTATAGCCCGCTGCCGTCAGCTGGTCCGGCAGCGTCTTCACGCTCGCCGGATACACGCAGCCGGAGCCGATCGCCTGACCATCGGACGTCATGCCGGTGAGCTTGAAGTCCTGATAGGTGATGCAGTCGTTATCGGTCTCGTTGGTCGGCGACTGGCCGCTGATCATCGAGATGTAGTTGTCGAGGCTCACGTGGCCGGTGCCGTAGTACTGCTGCACGAGCGCGCCTTGCGAGGCGAGCGTCTTCGCCAGATACGGCGCCTTGGTGTTCGCGCCGAACGTGGTCGCGTAGTTTTCGTTTTCAAGCGTGATGACGAAGACGTGGCGAATCTGCTGCTGGCCGGTCAGTTGCAGCCCGCTGGACGAAGAAGACGAGCCGCAGGCGGCCACGATCAAAGCGATTAAAGCCGCGCAAGCGGCCATGAGAAATGCGTGTAACCCGATGCGATGTGACATGTTGGTTGCCCTTTGTTGTTGCCCTGTAGGGAATGCTGTTTTATTTGCGGAGCAGACTTTATGGAGCGCCCATGACATTGCCGTGAAAGTTGACGTTAGTTCACTACTAAATCCACTGACGAAACATCGAACGTGTCGGGATCGTGCATTTGCTCGCTCGATGAAGGGTTGCGCACCCTCGCTTCACGCTTCGCGCGGATTTGAGACAATGCGCGTCGGCCGCGCATATCGTCGCGCGCCGGTTCAACGAACAACCGATGTTTTCAGCTATGAGCAAGACCGCGTTTATTCCCAGCGTCCCAGGTACGTCGGAGGACGACTTCGAGATTTCGGCGAGCGCGAAGATGACCGGCTACCGCCGCTTCTTCGGCACGTTGAAGGTGGTGCGCACGACCGACGGCCGCGTGCTGTTTCCGTTCGATGGCGCGCCCGAACTGGGCCCGCACGCGAGCCGCCTCGAAGCGCTCGCGGCCGCGCAGGTGTATGGCGAACATATCGTCGCGAGCGATCTGGCGCGGCCGGAGTTGTAGGATTCGACACCCGGCGTGATCCGTTCAGTGCGTCACGGCAGCAATCGTCGATCACCCGGCGAGATGCCGATGCGCGAACGGACGCGGCTTGGTCAGCGCACGCGTAGCCGGCTTGCCGCGCCGCCCCCCGCACGCGCGGCGAGCACACCACCGAGCACGCCGCCGACATGGCTCTGCCACGACACGTCTGGATAAATAGGCAGCACGCCGAACAGCAGGCTCAGACCGTAGCTGCTGATGACCACCAGGGCCACGACGATCGACACGAGATTGCGCGTGTAGTAACCGCGCGCGACGAGGTAGCCCGCGAAGCCGAACACCAGTCCACTCGCGCCGATATGCACCGAATACGACGCGCCGAACAGCCACGCGCAAAGGCCCGCGCCGAGCATCGCGCCGAGGGTCGCGCGCCAGAAGCCCGCGATGTCCGGCCACGTACACAACCAGCCGAGCACGATGAGCCCGCTCGTGTTGGCGGCGATGTGCCCCAGGCTCGCATGCAGCCACGGCGCGAACAGGATGCCTTGCAGGCCGCCGAGCGAACGCGGCACGACGCCGTGCTCGTTCAGATGCAGGAACGGCAACGCAACCGACAGCAAGAACACCGCCCACATCGAACCGACGAACAGCGCGATCAGTACGACTCGCGACTTGAGCTTCGCGGTCAGCGTGTTCGGGGATGAGGTCTTCATGGTGTCGAGGCCATGGGATGCGCCACTATCGGGACGACTCCTGGCCGGGAGAGTCGCCGGCACGGTCCTCGCCTTCTTCACGCGCCCCCGTATAGGCAGCGGCTTCCTTCTTTTGTGCTTCGTTTTCGATTAGCGAGGTTGAAAAGAAACTGCCCAGGACCGCGGAAAGAATGATGAAGATCGACGCGGCATCGGCAAGTAAGCCGAAATACCTGAACAGCACGACGCAGATCCCAAGCAGCATCAGATTCAGCAACAGTCCCACGATCGCGGAGGCCTTCGGCACAGCTTTCACGAAAATCGCCAACCGCGATTCCGTTCGCGGCACGTACCAGACGAGCAGAGCCCCGAACGCGACGATGAACCCAATCTCAGCCCATTTCAGCCATGCTGGCCGCAACAGATAACGGCCTTCGAAAATCGTCTCGATGGCCTGAGCCTGGATTTCGATACCCGGCACCAGTTCGCCCAGCGCGGTCGTGCGCATGTCGGTCAGGCCGGTTCCGGTCAGGCCGACCAGGACCAGCTTGTTGCGAAAGCGATCCGCATCGACCTTGCCTTGCAGAACATCGCGTGCCGACACATAGCGCAGGTGAGTCGATTGAATGGAGGCGAAATGCAACCAGATGTCGCCGTCGGGTTGCGTGGGTACCTGCACATCCGCGACGCCCACCGCCTTGACGCCTGACTTATCCGCAAACACCTCGACCGCCGATGAACCCGTTGCGACGCGCAGCATTTCTATCGGCAGGCTGGGCACCAGCTTGTCGGCCAGACCCATGATCAGTGGAATGCGCCGCACCGTGCCTTGTTCCTGTGCCACGTTGAGCATTGCCTCACCGTGCGATGCGCCCTGCAGCTCCGGCAGGCTGGCCAATACGTAGTTGAACCGATGCACTTTGTCGAGCGGATTGGCGCCATGAACGAGCATCGGCGAACTGAGCATATCGGTGCTGGTGGTGGAGGTCGCATGATCGAAGGCCGCAGCCCCCAGTATGGACGGTGATGCACGCAACGAGATGGCAAGAATCCGCTCGTGACTCTGAAGCGCGCGCAACTGAATTGCGATGCCAGTCTCCGATGCCGGCAGATTGTCCGCGACTACGGCGGGCGATGTCTGATCGGGCTCCGGCATGTAGATGTCGAGACCGATAGCCAGTGGCTTTTTTGCGGCGATCAGGTCGATCAGATGCGCGAGCCGGTTGCGCGGCCACGGCCATTGACCAACAGATTCCAGCGCCTGGTCGTCGATCTCGACGATGGTCACCGGCTGCGTCGTGGGGATGCGCGGAAACCAACGCTGAAAGTGGTCGAACAGAAGCTGCCGGGCCGAACCAAAGGGGTCGGGCAGCACCGCCTCGACTGTATCGATGAAAGCTGGACGCGGTATATCGCCGGGCCATTCGTTGCACAGGTTGAGCAGGATCAGTGCGAATAGCACCAGCAGCGCCCACGGTCGTCCCTTGCCCGCTCGCATCAGGTACCGGATGTTGGTGGTCCAGAAGACGCGATAGCGGTTCATGTCATCGAGAGAAAATCAATAACGACGCGATGCGCGATGGAAGGTCGCCCCAATCACTGAATGGTGATGACTACACGGCGATTCGTCTGGTTGGGTACGCCGTCCGCGGTGTGCACGAGCGGTTCGCGCTTGCCCCGTCCGGCCGTCTCGATCTCCTGCGCGGGAACGCCTGCCTTGATCAGGAACGACGCGACACTGTGCGCCCGGCGCATCGAGAGCCGATCATTGAATTCTTGAGAACCCGCCAGATCGGTATGCCCCACTACCGTGAGGTGAGGCGCCGGCCAGGTTGCCAGCACGGTCTTCAACTTTTCAACCGTGGCCGATGAGTCCGGGGCCAATTCGGTGGCGGAGTCGAACACGAAATTGATGATAAACGTCCTCGGGCGCGGCGGCTGTGCGGCCAGCAGATCGCCATAACGGGCCTCCACACCGGGCTGGTTATCCGTCGATACGTCGATCGCCCCGCTCTTCGCGACGTCAGCCTGGGCGTACGCCTTGTCGATGACTTGCGTCTTGTTGGCGCTCCGGACAGTTACCGCGCCGACGCTGCCGTCCGGATCCGGCAACAAGATAATTTTGTCTGGAATCGACGAGCACGCGGACAACAATGCCAGCATTGCGCCTACCGCCCCCGATATCAGCCGAGGGCTCCTTAACGTCCTCGTCAATGTTCGTCCTCCCGGTTGCCACCGACTTCAATGATGAACTCAGTGCCGCGCACACCCAGCGTGGTGGTCGGCGTGCTGTAGCGCACCTGTTCAGGAGCGGCCTTCGCCAGCTTGCCGTCGACCACCGCGAGCGTGCCGCGTTTGATCGTGACGTCGAGCACCCCGTTGTACGTCGTCGTATTGAACGCGAATTTGTTGAGTTCGAGCGTGGACCCGGCGCCCTCGGTTAGCAGCGTGTTGTCGCGCAGGGTGATACCAACGGAAGATGCTGGGCCGGTCACGATGCGATCGTTGCCTTGGACCTCGTTACCGATGGCCGCGTCCATACTTCGCCCAGTCCGCTCGATGTGCACCGTACCTTTCAAGGTCTTGATAGTGCCGATTGCATCAGCGGCATAGACGTTGACGGCAGGCGGGCACCCGCAGGCGAGAATCAACGCACATCTGATGGCTTGGTTACGCATGGGCGACAACCGTGGTGGCGGGTTTAAGCGTTTTTCCTCGTAGAGCCGCGCGGCTCCTCGATCTCAACGTGTCGTTGAAAGATCGCATCTCGCTATGCATGGAGCCTGGCGTTGTCGAACGACGCGCCGAAACATACTGCCGTGAAATTGGCGGTGTTTCGCCATCGCTAGGAGAATAGGTTCGTCTGCATAATCGCTCAGTGCGTTACCACACATTTTGCGGACCGATTGGGCGCGCCTTTTGCTGCGAGCCAGACCGCCATCACGACCGACAGGGTTAGTGTCGCTCCGAGACGTTCGCTTATTACGCTTCGATACGCCGCCCAGGACGAATTCTTCTATGTCGTCAACAGACGCTTTCTGATCGAACTGGAGGACCGGACCGTCGATTTGCGATCGGGCCAGGCTTTTGTCGTGCGCAAGAGCTTGTTGCATCGCCCTCGCGCACCGGAGAAGACCGTGATCCTGATGGTGGAAGAGGCGGAGATCATGCGACCGGCGATGCGTGATCCCCATCTGACTTGCTGCGAATTATGTTCAGGCGCGGTGTTTCGCGACGGCCGCAAGGGCCTCCGAACGTTTGTGTGCAGTTACTCAGTTTGCCGTTACGTCGTGGTCACTCCACCGTGACCGATTTCGCCAGATTGCGCGGCTTGTCGACATCCGTGCCGCGCGCACACGCCGTGTGATACGCAAGCAGCTGCAGCGGCACGACGTGCAGGATCGGCGACAGCAAGCCATAGTGTTCCGGCATCCGGATCACATGCAGCCCTTCGCCGTTGACGATCTTCGTATCCGCATCGGCGAACACATACAGCTCGCCGCCGCGCGCGCGCACTTCCTGGATGTTCGACTTCAGCTTTTCGAGCAGCGCGTCGTTCGGCGCGACCGTCACCACCGGCATCGCTTCGGTCACGAGCGCCAACGGCCCGTGCTTCAACTCGCCAGCCGGATATGCCTCGGCGTGGATATACGAAATCTCCTTGAGCTTCAGCGCGCCTTCGAGCGCGATCGGATAGTGCATGCCGCGTCCGAGGAACAACGCGTGTTCCTTGCGCGAGAACTCCTCCGACCACGCGATGATCTGCGGCTCCAGCGCAAGCACGCTATTGAGCGCAGCCGGCAGGTGGCGCAACTGCTTCAGATACCCTGCCTCCTGTTCGTCGTTCAGGCGTCCGCGCAGCTTCGCGAGCGTTGCCGCCAGCGTGAACAGCGCGACCAGCTGCGTCGTGAACGCCTTGGTCGACGCAACACCGATCTCGCGTCCCGCGTGCGTGAGGAACGACAGCTCCGTCAGCCGCACCATTGCGCTCGTGCCGACGTTGCAGATCGCGAGCGTGTGCTTGTGGCCAAGCTCCTGCGCGTGCTTGAGCGCCGCGAGCGTGTCCGCGGTTTCGCCCGACTGCGAAATCACCACCACCAGCGACTTCGGATTCGGCACCGACTCGCGATAGCGATACTCGCTCGCGATCTCGACCTGGGTCGGAATCTTGGCGAGCGATTCGAGCCAGTACTTGGCGGTCAGCCCCGAGTAGTAGCTCGTGCCGCACGCGAGAATCAGCAGGCTGTCGATGTCCGCGAACACCTCGCGCGCGCCTTCGCCGAAGATCGAGGCGTCGAACGCATCGGCCTGCGGAATCGTGTCGGTGATCGCGCGCGGCTGCTCGAAAATTTCCTTCTGCATGAAGTGGCGATACGGGCCGAGTTCGACCGCGCCGCCATAGGCCGCGACCTGGCGCACCTCGCGTTGCGCGGGCTCGCCCTGGCGATCGGCGATGCGCACGCCATCGAGCGACAGTTCGCAGACGTCGCCTTCCTCGAGGAAGATGAAACGCTCGGTGCTGCCCGCGAGCGCGAGCGCGTCCGACGCGAGGAAGTTCTCACCGTCGCCGAGTCCGACGACGAGCGGCGAGCCCTGACGCGCGCCGACCACCGTATGCGGCTGGTCCTGGTGCAGCACCGCGATTGCGTACGCGCCGTGCAGTTGCGCGATTGCTTCGCGCACCGCCGCGAACAGATCGCCCCGATACAGGCTGTGGATCAGGTGCGCGATAACCTCGGTGTCGGTCTGCGAGACGAACTCGTAACCCTTGCCCCGCAGCATTTCGCGCAACGTCTCATAGTTCTCGATGATGCCGTTGTGTACCAACGCGAGTGCATCGCGCGAGAAGATCGGATGGGCGTTGTCGGTGACCGGCGCACCATGGGTAGCCCAGCGAGTATGCGCGATGCCCGTCACGCCTTCGAGGTGCCCATCGCACACCTGGGCCTCGAGGTCGGCGACGCGGGCGACGCTGCGCGCGCGGCTCGGCCCGCGAGCGCCGAGCACGGCGACCCCGCACGAATCGTAGCCGCGATATTCGAGGCGCCGTAGTCCTTCGATCAGGACGGAAACGATATTACGTTGCGCAACCGCGCCGACAATGCCGCACATGGTGTATTCCTCTTCAGTGCCGAATTCAGTGAGCGCGCCTCGTGGGCGCGCCGTATCGATCAGCTTTTCTTTTTGACCGGGCGCACGTAGCCCGTTTTGCTCGTTTGAGTCTTGTCGTTCAACACCAGCGCGCCGGCGGCGACGTCTTTCCAGACCGTCGTACCGGCCGCGATCGTCGCGCCGCGTTGCACACGCACCGGCGCGACCAGTTGCGTGTCCGAGCCGACGAACACGTCGTCTTCGATCACGGTGCGGAATTTGTTGGCGCCGTCGTAGTTGCAGGTGATCGTGCCCGCGCCGATATTCACGCGCGCGCCGATATCCGCATCGCCGATATAGGTGAGGTGGTTGGCTTTCGAGCCGTGACCGAGCACCGCGTTCTTGACCTCGACGAAGTTCCCCACATGAGACTCGTCTTGCAGCGACGCGCCTGTGCGCAAGCGCGCATACGGACCGAGAACGACCTTCGCGCCGACCTCTGCACCTTCGATGTGCGTGAACGCATCGACGCGCGTACCGGCGCCAAGACTCGCATTGCGGATCACGCAGTTCGGCCCGATGCTGACGTTGTCGGCCAGCGTCACGCGGCCTTCGAACACGCAATTCACGTCGATCGACACGTCGCGCCCGCATTCGAGCGTGCCGCGCACATCGATGCGCGCCGGATCGGCGAGCGTCACGCCCGCGACGAGCAGCGCATCGGCGACGTTGCGCTGATGGATCCGTTCGAGCTCGGCGAGCTGCTGCTTGCTGTTCACGCCGAGCGTCTCCCACACGTCGTCGGGCTGCGTGGTGACGACATCGAGCCCGGCTTCGATCGCCATCTCGACCGCGTCGGTCAGATAGAACTCACCTTGCGCGTTGTCGTTTTTCAGTGCCGCGAGCCAGCCGGTGAGGCGCCCAGTCGGCGCGACGATGATGCCGGTGTTGATCTCGGCGATCTTCAGCTGCTCGGGGCTCGCGTCCTTCTGCTCGACGATGCGCTGCACCTTGCCCTGCGGATCGCGCACGATGCGGCCGTAACCGGCCGGGTCGTCGAGCGTGACGGTGAGCACGCCATAGCCGTTCTGGCCGGCGCGTTCGGTCAGCGCCCTCAGCGTGTCCGCGCGCGTGAGCGGCACGTCGCCATACAGCACGAGTGTGGGTAGCGAAGGATCGAGCAGCGGCAGCGCCTGCTGCACCGCGTGGCCGGTGCCGAGCTGCTGCTCCTGCACCGCGAATTGAAGGTCGGGCGCCGCGACCGCTTCACGCACGGCTTCGGCACCGTGGCCGATCACGACGACCAGACGCGCGGGTTTCAGCGCGCGAGCGGTGTCGATGACATGTGCGAGGAGCGGCCGGCCGGCCAGAGGATGGAGCACCTTGGGAAGCGCGGACCGCATGCGCTTGCCGGTACCTGCCGCCAAAATGACGATGTTCATGGCGTCGGCAATCAGACGAGTTTAGAGCGGACGATTCTATCATGCTGCACCTGCAAAAAAGGCCGCTGACGCGGCCTCCACAAGGCTTGCAAGCCAGCGGAAAACCGCCGGAATACCTGCCGAACAGGCTGTTTTCGTGACTTAGAGGTCGTCGAACTGGACCAGCGAAATGGTCTTTGCGCCGTTGAGCGGCGCGCCTTCGTCGCCGCTCGAGCATGGCTCTTCGTCGAATGCGATATCGCCTTGCGGATCGGCCTCGCCGGTCGCGCGCAGGCCCGCGAACGGAAACATCTGATGATCCATCAGATGCGACGGCACCACGTTCGACAGCGCATTGAACATGTTCTCGATGCGGCCCGGGAAACGCTTCTCCCAGTCGCGGATCAGCGCCTTCATTTCCGCGCGCTTCAGGTTCGGTTGGCTACCGCACAGATTGCACGGAATGATCGGGAATTCGCGCAGCTCCGCGTACTTTTCCAGATCGGTTTCCTTCACGTAGGCGAGCGGCCGGATCACGATGTTCTTGCCGTCGTCCGACTGCAGCTTGGGCGGCATGCCTTTCAGCTTGCCGCCGTAGAACAGGTTCAGCAGCAACGTCTGCAGGATGTCGTCGCGATGATGGCCGAGCGCGATCCTGGTCGCGCCGAGTTCGCCCGCGACGCGGTACAGGATGCCGCGCCGCAGCCGCGAGCACAGCGAGCAGGTCGTCTTGCCCTCCGGCACGAGCCGCTTGACGATGCTGTAGGTGTCCTGGTTCTCGATGTGGAACGGGATGTCGAGCTGCTTCAGGTATTCGGGCAGCACGTGCTCCGGGAAGCCCGGCTGCTTCTGGTCGAGATTCACCGCGACGAGGTCGAAATTGATCGGCGCGCGCTCGCGCAGCCGCATCAGGACGTCGAGCATCGCGTAACTATCCTTGCCGCCCGACAGGCACACCATCACCTTGTCGCCGTCCTCGATCATGTTGTAGTCGCCGATCGCCTGGCCGACCTGGCGCGCGAGGCGCTTGAACAGCTTGTTGTTCTCGTACGCTTCCTTCTGCTCGCGGCGCGTGAGCGGCGATTTCGGGGCGCGGGCGGCGCTCGTCGCCTCGGCGGCCTGGTTGCCCTGGTTCAGCGTTTCCGGTGCATTCATCGCTCAATCCTCCTTGATGCGGAAGACTTCGACCCCGACCGCATCGCAGTCCGGGTACACGTCGGGCTTCTCGGTCGACACGCGCGCGCCGCGCACTTGCGGATGTTCGAGCATGACGCGCACGAGGTCGTCGCACAGCGTTTCCTGCAGGTGGATATGGCCTTGCGAGACGCGCTTCGCGATCGTCGAGCGCATGAAGTCGTAGTCGACGACTTCGTTGAGCTTGTCTTGCACGGGTGTGGACATCGCGAGCGGCACGAACAGTTCGACGTTGATCACGACGCGCTGCTCGCCGCGCTTTTCGAAGTCGTGCACGCCGATATTGATGTGCACTTCGTAATTGCGCAGAAAGAGCCGGCGGCAATCGGCGAGCCGGGGATGCGAAAGAGCGGCAAACATGTTCGTTCCAGTCAAAAAAGCGTGCGGGGCACGCAAAGGGGCGCCTCGTCCCACGCGACGGCCGCCTCGGCGAGGCAAGCCGCGCGCGCGTGTCAGGCGCCCGTCAAAAACATTACGTCGCGCGGCAAGGGCACGAGATGCTGCCCGCCGTCGACCACCAGCGTCGTTCCGGTGACGCCGGCTGCATCCGCGAGATACAGCGCGGCGGCGACGATATCCTCGGGCCGCGACGCACGGCCCAGAGGCGTCATACGGTGAGCGGTCTCGAACCCGTCCTGGGTCTGGTCGCCCGATTGCATGGTCAGACCGGGCGCAAGCCCGACCACCCGGAGCTTCGGCGCGAGCGCCTGGGCGAGCGCGACCGTCGCGGTCTGCAGCGCCGCCTTCGACAGCGTGTACGAAAGATAGTCCGGATTCATGTTGTACAGCTTCTGGTCCAGCACATTGATGACGACGCCGCGCTGGCTTTCGTCACGCAACGCCGCATCGGGCGTCGCGTCGTAAAGCATGCGCGCGAGCACGAGCGGTGCGCCGAGGTTCATCGCGGTCAGCTTCAGCAGCAGCTCGTAGCCGACGTCGCGCGCCGTGTCTTCCTCGAAGCGCGACGCGTTGTTGACGATGCACGAGGGCCGCCCGAGCGCCGCGGTACAGTCCGGCAGCAGCCGCGCGACCTGCGACTCGTCGCCGAGCTCGGCGTGCAGCGCGACCGCGCGACGGCCCAGCGCGACGATTTGCGCGACCACTTCGTCGGCTTCCTCACGCGACGCGCCATAGTGCACGGCCACGTCCCAGCCGCGCGCGGCAAAACCGAGCGCGAGCGCGCGCCCGATGCGGCGCGCGGCGCCCGTAATCAGCACGACGCGGGGCGTTGCGGGCGGCGCTTCAGCCGCGCGGGCAGCGATGTCCGGAGAAACGGTCATTTACAATGCGGGGATGAATCCGAAAGCTCACCAACCCGATAGTTTACCTGCTCCCGGCCCGAGCGCGCGCGCGCAGTCCGACGCACTCGTCGCCGAGATCCGCGCGCAGCTCGACGCGGCCGGCGGCTGGTTGCCGTTCGACCGCTACATGGAGCGCGCGTTGTACGCGCCGGGGCTCGGCTATTACAGCGGTGGTGCGCGCAAATTTGGCCTGCGCGCCGACGACGGCAGCGACTTCGTGACCGCCCCGGAGTTGTCGCCCCTGTTCGCCGCGACGCTCGCGCGCCCGGTCGCCGAAGCATTGGAGGCGAGCGGCACGCGCGACGTCATGGAGTTCGGCGCCGGCACCGGCAAGCTCGCCGCGGGGCTGCTCAACGCACTCGACACGCTCGGCGCGGAATTCGACAGCTATTCGATCGTCGATCTGTCGGGCGAGCTGCGCGAGCGGCAGCGCGAAACGATCGCGGCGGCCGCCCCCGCGTTGCTCGCGAGAGTGCGCTGGCTCGACGCGTTGCCGGAGCGCTTCGAAGGCGTCGTGATCGGCAACGAGGTGCTCGACGCCATGCCGGTGCGGCTCTTCGCGCATCGAGACGGCGTCTGGCACGAGCGCGGCGTCGTGTCGCGCGACGGTGCCTTCGCGTTCGACGACCGGCCGGTGGCGGCCGCCGCGGACCTCGCGCTGCTCACCGAAATCGATACGACCCGCGACATCGCCGGCGACGACTATGTGACCGAAACGCACGAAGCCGCGCGCGCCTTCACTCGCACCATCTGCACGATGCTCGCGCGCGGGGCGATTTTGCTGATCGACTACGGCTTTCCGCGTCACGAGTACTACCATGGACAGCGCGCGCAGGGCACGCTGATGTGCCACTACCGGCACCGCGCGCACGGCGACCCGTTCCTGTACCCCGGGCTGCAGGACATCACCGCGCACGTCGAATTCACCGGCATTGCCGAAGCGGGCGTCGATACCGGCGCGGACCTGCTCGGCTTTACGTCGCAAGCGCGCTTCCTGCTGAACGCGGGCGTCACCGAGGCGCTCGGCGAAATCGATCCCGCCGACACCGCGCGCTTTCTGCCCGCGGCCAACGCGGTGCAGAAGCTGCTGTCCGAGGCGGAGATGGGCGAGCTTTTCAAGGTGATCGCGTTTTCGCGTGGACTCGACGATACGCTGCGCGCCTTTTCGAGCGGCGACCGCTCGCATACGCTGTGATGGTGAATCGGCCCCGGCTAGAGGACTCGCGATGATTCGCTGGCTTTTGACTACCTTCGTTGCCGTCGCGGTGCTGTCGTCGTGCTGGCCGTGGCTGAGGAAGCTCGGTATCGGCCGCATGCCCGGCGACGTGACCTTGCGGCTGTTCGGCCGCGAGTATCCGTTTCCGTTCATGTCGACGCTGGTGCTGTCGATACTGTTGTCGCTGCTGGCGCGGGCGTTGTAGGCGCCGCGCGCCGCTTTACGGCACCGCCGCTTCAGGCAAGCGCCGCCTCCACCGCGCGCACCCGCTCCTCATACACGGCGTCCTTGATGCCGGCCGGCGCGTCGGCGAGCCGCTTCGCGACGGCCCCCGCATCCACGCCTCGCGCGGCGACCAGCGCCACCCTCAGTCGCTCCGCCTGCGGGTACTCGCTCATCTCGAAGCCGAGCCGTCCGCGCGCATCGGACTCGCAGGCCTGCAACGCCTCGGCAAAGCGCGCCGGCTTCCTGATCGCGTCGCCGCGCTCAAGCAGGCGCACCAGAGCCGCCGCCCCCATCTCCATCACGCGATGAATATTGCCGTGCTCGCGCGCGACCAGCAGCGCGAGATCGCGGCACTCGTTCGGCACGCGCAGCCGCTCGCACAGCGGCTTCAGCAGATCGACGCTGCGCCCTTCGTGGCCGATATGCCGCGGCAGCACGTCCTCGGGGGTGGTCGCCTTGCCGAGATCGTGCGTCAGCGCCGCGAAACGCACCGGCAGCGTGTAGCCCTGCTGCGCGGCATGGTCGAGCACCATCATCACGTGCACAGCGGTATCGACCTCGGGGTGATAGTCGGCGCGCTGCGGCACGCCGAACAACGCGTCGATCTCGGGCAGGATCCGCGCGAGCGCGCCGCATTCGCGCAGCACGTCGAACATCCGCGACGGCTTTTTCTCCATCAGTCCGCGCGACACCTCCTGCCAGACGCGCTCGGCCACCAGCGCATCGGCTTCGCCGTCGGCGACCATCTCGCGCATCAGCGTCATCGTTTCCGGCGCGACCGTGAAATCGACGAAACGCGCCGCGAACCGCGCGATACGCAGAATCCGCACCGGATCTTCGAGAAACGCATCGCTGACATGGCGAAAGAGCCGCGCCCGCAGATCGGCCTGGCCGTTGAACGGATCGATGACGGGGCCAGTCAGTTCGCCGTCGGGGCGCACTTCGCGCGCCATCGCGTTGATCGTCAGATCGCGGCGCGCGAGGTCCTCCTCGAGCGTCACGTCGGGCGCGTAGAAGAACTGGAAGCCGTGGTAGCCGGCGGCCGTCTTGCGCTCGGTGCGCGCGAGCGCGTACTCCTCGTGCGTCTGCGGATGCAGGAACACCGGAAAGTCCTTGCCCACCGGCCGATAGCCCTGCGCGACCATCTGTTCGGGCGTAGCGCCCACCACTACGTAGTCGCGGTCCTGCACCGGCACGCCGAGCAGTTCGTCGCGGACCGCGCCGCCGACTGCGTAGATATTCATGGGCATTCGTCTTGATAGGCGATCGCGTGCGTTTCGCGGCGCGCGGCGTCGATCCACGCATTGACCGCGGGCAGCGCGGTAAGCCGCTCGACATAGGCAGCGGCGCTCGTCGACAGCGCCGGCTTCCACGTGTTGAAGCGCATCGCGACCGGCGCGTACATCGCGTCGGCAATGCAGAACTCGCCAAACAGGAACGGGCCGCCGTAGGTTTCGAGGCAGTCGCGCCAGATCGTATCGATCCGCGCGATATCGGCGAGCGCGCCCGGTGTCGCGTTCTTGCCTGGGAACGACGCGCGGATGTTCATCCACATGTTCGAGCGCAATTCGCCGAAGCCCGAATGCATCTCGGCGCTGACGCAGCGCGCGTGCGCGCGCGCCGCCGCGTCGCGCGGCCACAGCGCATGCTGCGGATAACGCTCGGCGAGCGTTTCGGCGATCGCGAGCGAATCCCACACGGCCTGCCCCGCGTCGTCGATCAGGCACGGCACCTTGCCCGGTCCGCGCGGCGCCTGGGCGAGGACCTGCGCGTTCGTGTCCGGCTCGTTCAGCAGGATCAGTTCCTCGTCGAACGGAATGCCGAAGTGCGTGAGCAGCAGCCACGGACGCATCGACCACGACGAATAGTTCTTGTCACCAATCAGCAG
Source organism: Paraburkholderia sp. (assembly GCA_036264535.1). Taxonomy (GTDB): domain Bacteria; phylum Pseudomonadota; class Gammaproteobacteria; order Burkholderiales; family Burkholderiaceae; genus Paraburkholderia. The sequence continues at coordinate 29,506 of DATAQT010000183.1, forward strand.
TTTCATGCTTGTTATCAGGGAGAGAGGAAAGGACTTCAGCGCCCGGCGCTGGCGCGGAACGTGTCGAGTCGCGAACCGGTGGCCGCGCCGGTCAGATACGTCGGCACGATCGCTTCGATGCTGACCGGCTCGAGTCCGAGCTCGGGCGCGAGCGGCCCGCTCAGAATATTGGCGACCTTCATCGAATCGAGATTGTCGCGCGAAATCACCGGTTCGCCCGGTGCCATTTCGAAACTCAGCGCCTGCAAGCGCGCGAGCAGTTCAGGCAAACGGATGATGCGCGCATGCTTGCCGATCACGTCGCCACAATAGGAAACCAGGTCTTCGAGCGTATAGACGGTCGGGCCGCCGAGCTCGTAGGTGCGGCCGCTCGCGCCATCGAGATCGAGCACGTTGACGATCGCCTTTGCGACGTCGCCGACATAGACCGGCTGGAATTGCGCGTCGGGCATCGCGAGCGGGATGGCCGGAAACACGCGCTGCAGGAACGCGAACTTGTTCAGAAACGCGTCCTCGGGACCGAACACGACGGACGGCCGCAAGATCGTCCACGCGACGCTCGCCGCATGCACGGCTTTCTCGCCGTCGGCCTTCGAGCGCGAGTACATGCTCGGGCCGTTCGGATCGGCGCCGAGCGCGCTCAGATGAATCAACCGATGCACGCCCTTGCCTTCGCAGGCGGCGACGATGCGCGTCGGCAGCTCGACGTGCGCATGCGCGAACTCCTGTCCATAGGGCTTGCCGCGTTTGCCGTTCAGGATACCGACGAGGTTGATCACGCAATCCGCGCCTTCGACGAAGCGCGCGAGCTGCACCGGATCGAACACGTCGGCTTCGAGCACGTCGATCGGCAGCATGGTTAGGTGGCGCGCGTTGTAGCGTCGCCGCGTGGCGAGACGCACGTCCTTGCCCATCTCGACGAGCGCGTTGACGAGGTAGCTGCCGATGAACCCGGAGCCGCCGATGATCGCAATGGCTTGATGTCGCATTTTCGACTCCCTGATGGAAGCCGCGGCAACGGCTGACGAGGCGCGCAGCAACCTCGAAGCGAGGTCGCGGCGGCAAGGCGCTTACGGTGCGATGTAACCCAGGCGCGCCTTCAGCGATTGCGGACGGCCTTCGAACAATGCCGCGTAGTAGACCGTGTTGGACAGCACATTCTTTACGTAGTCGCGCGTTTCCTGGAACGGAATCGACTCGGCGAAGATCGCGCCTTCGACCGGGCGCTGCAGCGACTGCCGCCAGTTGCGCGGACGGCCCGGCCCGGCGTTGTAGCCAGCGGTGGCCAGCACGGCGGACCCGTCGAACTGATTGTAGATCATCGCCAGGTAGTTCGTGCCGAGCAGGATGTTGGTGTTGATGTCGTTCATCTGCTCGCGCGACACCGGGCCCAGACCGATCTTCTTCGCGACCAGTTGTGCGGTGGCTGGCATCAGCTGCATCAGTCCGCCCGCGCCGACCTCCGAGCGCGCGTTGATGATGAAGCGCGACTCCTGTCGAATCAGCCCGTACGCCCACTCGACGTCGAGTCCGCTCGACTGCGCGTCCTGCTCGACGATATCGCGGAACGGCGAAAGGTAACGCAGCGAGAAATCGTGCTCGCTCTTCGTGCGGTCCGCGGTGTTGACGGTGCGGTCGTACAGCTGGATGCGGCGCGCGTACTCGGCGGCGGCCAGCAATTGCCGGTCGCTCATAGTGCGCAGCGGCCAGTTCCACTCGCGGTTGCCTTCGAGCCGCAGGTTCAGCGCGTAGAAGCGCTGCGCGAGATCGAAGCCCGGCGTGGTGCCGGCCTGCTGCACTTCGGCGTCGGTGACGGTGGTTTTCGGCGGCACGGTGATCTTCTGGCCGAGCTCTTCGAGCGCGAGCTGGCCGTAGAAGTTGTACTGATCCGCGATGGTCTGGAATTCCTGGTTCGCCGTGGCTGTGTCGCCGGCCTGCTTCACGGCGCGCGCGTGCCAGTAGACCCACGCGGGCTGAGCGCGCAACGTGGGCGGCATTTGCTCGATGGACCAGCGCACCATGTTCCAGTCGCCGGCGAGCAAGGCGCTGCGCGTGCGCCATTCATACGCGGGATTCGACAGCGGCGCATTCACCGACAGCCGGAACCAGTCGACCGCGCCAGGCATCTGCT
>DATAQT010000231.1:0-2181 GCA_036264535.1 Paraburkholderia sp.
CGCGTGTGCGGATCACCATGAAATAGTCGAACTCGCCGGTCACCACGTGGCACTCCATGCAGCCGGCCACTTTCTGCGCGGCCTTTTCGAACTCGGCGAACGACTCGGGCGTCGAGCGATCGAGCACCACGCCGATGATTACAAGCATGCCCGCGCCAGCCGCCTTCGGATCGAGCAGCGCGACCACGCCGCGAATCAGCCCCGCTTCCTTGAGCCGTTCCACACGGCGCAAACACGCCGGCGCGCTCAGCTACACTTTCGCAGCGAGTGCGACGTTCGAAATCGATGCATCGGCTTGCAACTGCCGCAGGATCGCGCGATCGATGCGATCGAGCGCGTGGTGGGGATCGGCGCGAGACGTGGAGAGGGTCGCGGTCCTGTCAGAGGGTTTCGATCCAGCACGAACTTTTGTTGTGCTCATTGGCATATGCACAGAGTTTTGTTAGGAATTTGGCGTTTCCAGTTTTATAAAAATACGTCCAGGCCATTTTTTTCGCAAGCTCATTTCTAGCAGTTTTTCCTAACATGAACTCACGGAAATCACTCACCACGGAGCCGCGATGAACCTGCAACGATTCCCCCGCTACCCGCTCACCTTCGGACCGACACCGATCCAGCCGCTCAAACGTCTGAGCGAGCATCTCGGCGGCAAGGTCGAGCTTTACGCCAAGCGCGAGGACTGCAATAGCGGCCTCGCATTCGGCGGTAACAAGACCCGCAAGCTCGAATATCTGATCCCTGACGCGCTCGCGCAGGGCTGCGACACGCTCGTGTCGATCGGCGGCATCCAGTCGAACCAGACGCGCCAGGTCGCGGCGGTTGCCGCGCATCTCGGCCTGAAATGCGTGCTCGTGCAGGAGAACTGGGTCAACTACTCGGATGCGGTGTACGACCGCGTCGGCAACATCCAGATGTCGCGCATGATGGGCGCCGACGTGCGGCTCGTGCCGGACGGCTTCGACATCGGCTTTCGCAAGAGCTGGGAAGACGCGCTCGACAGCGTGCGCGCCGCCGGCGGCAAACCGTACGCGATTCCGGCCGGCTGCTCGGATCATCCGCTGGGCGGCCTCGGCTTCGTCGGCTTCGCCGAAGAGGTGCGCCAGCAGGAAGCCGAACTGGGCTTCAAATTCGACTACATCGTCGTGTGTTCGGTGACGGGCAGCACCCAGGCGGGCATGGTCGTCGGTTTTGCCGCCGACGGCCGCGCCGATCGCGTGATCGGCATCGATGCATCGGCGAAACCGGCGCAGACGCGCGAGCAGATCACGCGCATCGCGAAGCGGACCGCCGAAAGCGTCGAGTTGGGCCGCGACATCACCGCGAAGGACATCGTGCTCGACGAGCGTTACGGCGGCCCGGAATACGGTCTGCCGAACGACGGCACGCTCGCGGCGATCCGTCTGTGCGCGCGGCTCGAAGGCATGTTGACCGATCCGGTGTACGAAGGCAAATCGATGCACGGCATGATCGACAAGGTGCGCAACGGCGAATTTCCGGCCGGCTCGCGCGTGCTGTATGCGCATCTGGGCGGCGTGCCGGCGCTGAGCGCGTATAGCTTTATTTTCCGCGATGGTTGATGGGGCTTAGCCGACGGGCGTCGGCGGTTCGGCTTCAGGTTTTGCGTCAACCCGCGAGCTTCTTCTTCAGATGCTTGCGCAGAAACTCGACGAATGTCCGGATCGTGACCGAGCTTTGTCGATGCTGCGGATAGACCGCGTAGACGCCCGTCGCGGTCGGCAGGAACGCTTCGAGCACGAGCACGAGGTGCCCGCTTGCCAGTGCATCGGCGACGATGAAATCGGGAAGCCTGACGATCCCGAGTCCCGCGACGGCCGCATCGCGAATCAGATCGCCGTTATTGGCTCGCAACGGCCCGTGCACCTCGACGCTCCTCACCGCGCCGTCGACGCTGAACTCCCAGCTGACCGTGCCGCCGTGGCCGTACAGCAGACACTCGTGCTTCGCGAGGTCGGCCGGCACGGCTGGCGTGCCGCGCCGTCGCAGATAGCCGGGGCTGCAACACGCCACCATCTTCACATCGATCAACTTCTGCGCGATCAGCGACGAATCCGCCAGCGTGCCGATGCGGATCGCCATGTCGAAGCCCTCGCCGATCACGTCGACGGCGCGGTCGCTCAACTCCATGTCGAAGCGCACGTCGCGATGCTCGCGCAGGAATGC
>DATAQT010000275.1:0-4963 GCA_036264535.1 Paraburkholderia sp.
TTGTATCTGAACGCGCCGGTGTGGTGTTTCGCGCTGGGCGCGGGCCTGTATGGCCCGCGCGCGTGGGCGGGCGTTCTGACGCCGGGTGTGGACCGGGTGGGGCGCTATTTTCCGTTCACGATTGCCCAGGCGATCGACGGCGCCGAACTTGTGCGCAGACTGGCCGATGCGCAAGCATGGTACGACCGCTTGGTGGCGCTGGCATTGGCGACCCTGACGCCCGAATTCGCGCTCGATGCGTTCGACGCAGCGTTGCGAGCCGAGAGCCTGTGCAACGAGGATCGCGCATCGACGCCGTGGCGGCTCGCCCTGCCTGACGCCGCCGACGGCGGATTCGCAGCCTTGCTCGAACAGTACGCCGCGCCGGGACACGCGATCTGGTGGAGCGACGGATCGCCGGCCGTGCCGGCTTCGGTGAGAGTTTCCGCGGGCGCGGTGACCGGTTTGCAGGTCGCGAGTCTGCTCGACGTCGGCACCGAGGAATGGGAATCGGTGATCGACGTGATTTCGAACGCGGGCGCGTAGCAACGGCATCACTGCCGCGCCGCGTTAGGCAACGGTTTCAAATTGACTTCCCATCATTCGTCTTTAGAGGATGAGGCTGTCATACACCGGTTCGCGCCGGTGTTCGCCGACGGTCCGTGACGGGGCGCTGGCGGCCTCACCGCATATCCATTCCGCGGAGATCGCCGTATGTCACGCCTGACCCATTCGTGTTCCGGACGGCGCTTGCCGCGCGCCGTTCTGTCTACCGCGCTGTGCTTGTTTGCCTTGCTGTGCACGGCCACGCGCGCAGCCGAACCGGTGCTGAACGAGAAGGACGTCAACCAGCAGTCGGTGACACGAGCGCTCGAGCCCGACCAGTCGGGCGAGTCCGGCGAGAACGTCGTGACGCGCGGCTTCGTGCTGTCGAACAAGCCACCATCCGCGGCGCCGCGCCCCGCGCCGGCGAGAAAGCCGTCCGCGCAACTTCTCATCACCTTCGCGAGCAATTCGGCCACGCTCACCGACAGCGCGAAAGCCGCGCTCGACAAGGTCGCCGATGCATTGCAGTCGGAGAAACTCGCGGCTTACCGGTTTCGCGTCGAAGGGCACGCCGATCCTCGCGGTTCGGCCGATGCCAACATGAAGCTCTCGGAAGACCGGGCCGCGGCGGTGGTCGAATATCTGACGCAGAAAGACGGCATCGCGGCCGAGCGGCTGTCGTCGCTCGGCAAAGGTTCTTCCGATCCGTTGAACCGGCGCAATCCGACGGCGCCGGAGAACCGTCGAGTGACGATCGTCACGGTCACGGACTAGGCGCTTTCGAAGTTGCCTCCGATGACACGTTATCGCGTGTATTGCGCCGTGGCGGTGAGGGCGGTGCTGCTGTTCGCGTGCGTCACCGCGAGCGCGGTCGCCGCGGATCCGCAGGCCTCGAACCACGTCGCTGAGGAGCCAGGAGGATCGGGTACGCGGCCCGCGCCCGCCGCCGTGGCTGACGACACCGGCGCTGTGCGCTTACCGCTTGCCGGGCTGGCCACCGCATTGGCACCCGACGCGCGCCTGCAACTGTTCACCGTGACGGACCGGCCCGGCCTCCATGTGATGCAGGCAGCGAGCCTCGCGCAACAGGGCGCGATGTTCTCGCGCGTGGTGGCTTTGCTCGAACGACGCGACATGCCGCGCGACCGCGTGGTGTCGGCGGCGGCCATCGCGGCTCATGCGCGGCGCTTTGGCACCGACCCGACCGGGCTGACGGCGGGCAACAACTTCAGCACGGTCGAGTTGACGCACTTTTTCGAACTCGCGCGCGAGCAGGGCGTGGTGCTGAACCAGGGCGAACTCGCGTTGCAGACGATTCTCGTGCGATGGCGGTTGATTCGCGAGGAACAGGGCGTCTGGAAAGCGGCGAGCGTGCACGATTTTCTGATCACCATTCCTGGGCTCGGTCGCGCACCGGGTGGCGAGACGATCGACGCCACGGTCAGAGCCGCGATCCTCAGTCACGAATTGGGCCACTGGCAGTATTTCTCGGACAATGCGTATGCACACGCGTGCCGCGCATTCTGGTGGCAGGTATTGAGCTTCGAGGAACGCGCGGAGTTGACCCGGCAACTGGAGAACCTCGGCTACGACCCGAGCGACCGGATCGTCATCGATGAGATGCAGGCCTATCTGCTGCATACGCCTGCGCCGTATATGCCGATCATCGATACACCGGGGCCGGGCGGCATCGATGTCGGCAAGGTGCGGCGGCGCTTGCAGGAGGCGGTCGCGGGAGCCGGCGGATAAGGGCGCACGAAGCGACCGCACAAGCAGCGCGAGCCACGCTTTCGAGGTGACGCATGACGGACTACGCAGCACTCAACCGCATTTTGCCGCGGCTGTCGCACGCGCAGGCGACCGCCGCATGGGATCGTGAGGTCGTCCCGCTGCTGGTCGCGCTGTGGGCCGACGACTATGTTCAACGCGTGGCGACGTGCGAGCTGCTCGAAACTTCCGTGGGCGGCTTTTCCTATCTGTTCGACGTGTCCACCGGGCGCCTCGTCGCAGCGTGGGGTATTAGTCAGGGAAAAAGTACGATACCGCGCAAGGAAATCGCAACACGGATGCGCGGACATCCGCTCAGCAACGGCGGGACCTACCATCGCGGGCATGCGATTCCGCACACGCTGGGCGGCTCGACCGATATCAACCTCGTGCCGCAATTGGGCAAGATCAATTCAGGTCCGTTCCAGGCGTTGGAACGGCTCGCGGTCAGTCATGCGGGCGCGCTGTATTTCACGTACTGGTTGTACGGGCCGGGCGATAGTCAGGTGCCCGTTGGCGTGGAGCAGGGGCTTCTGATGCCGGGGGCGACCGCGTGCACGTTCGAGCGGAAGACGTTCGCGAATTGAGGCACACGCGGCGGTCAAGGTAGTGAGCGGCAAGCCAGATACTCAGTATGGCGAATTAATTTATGGCGATACGGACGGCGTCGGATTCGCGCTTGACGAACTCGACCCGGCATTGCGCTCGACGCCCGACAAGGTGCGCCGCGCCCCGCAACCCGGGAAAATACGCTGTGAATCGGCTATTGTCAGTGAGACACTCGACGAATGGACCGTCTGCGATAGACCGTGCAGCAGACGCCGACGTAACGGACCCTGATGATGCCATCCGACCGCCGTTTCCTCGCTATTCTGGCGTCAGCGTTCCTGCGCGCACGTGCTGGCGGCGCGTTGGCGCTGTTCGCGTCGGCGGTGCCGCTCGCCCATGCGGACGCTGTCATCGCCTTCGCCGAAAGTCCTGTTACGGTGATCCGTGGTGCTTCGCTGTACCGGACGGGGGTGGGCGCGAAGCTGCGCGACGACGACATCATCGAAACCGACGCCGGCAAATCCGCCCAGATCGAAGACAGTGCGGGGACGCTGATCGCGCTCGGGCCGCAAACGCAGGTGCTTCTCAAAACCTCTTCGGCGCCTCAATCCGCCGCGGCGGGACCGGTGCGAATCACGATGCTGAGCGGCTGGCTCAAGGTCGCCTGCAGCGTGAGCGCCGCCGCACAGCCACCGCTCTCGATCGAACTGCGCGGCCTCGACATCAAACCGTCGAGCAATGGCCGGTGGTCCGTCGTCGCGATGGCCATCGCCGAGCGCGTCGGTATCTTCGCGGAGTCTGGCGATGCCGCGATCGTCCTCGTTCGCGCTCCTGCCCAGGCGCCTAAACTTACCTTGCATTCGGGCCAATACCTCGAGCGACACGCCGACGAGCCCCTGCGCGCGCAAGCCCGGCCATCCGCGGAGTTCCTCGGCGCGATGCCTGTTGGCTTTCGGGATGCTCTCGTCGCGGTGGCGGGGCATCTCGCGAGCACGCACGAACTTCCGGCTGCGCTGCGTCCAGTCGATTACGCCGACGTGTCGGACTGGCTCACGAGCAGCGTCAGCGAGCGCGGGACCTTCGTCAAACGCTTCGTTGCGCGCCTGAAAACACCAGCCTTCCGCGCCCAGGTCGACGCGCATCTGGACGTTCTGCCGGAATGGCGACCGATTCTGCATCCGCCGCCGCCACGCCCGTCGGGCGAGCCACGCAAAAGGCCCGCGCAAGCGCCGCCGACAGCGCGGCCGGAACCCGGCGCCGGCTGGCCGTACCGGGCCAAACCAGCGTCGGACGCCACCTATGCGCATTGACGCGCCATGCACCATCGAGCGTTGACGCCCTTGCACACCATTCGCGTGGAGCAGCCATGAACCTGTCGTTGACCCTGAAGTTCAATCTTGCCTTTCTCGCCGTGTTCGCCGCGGGCTTCGCCGCGACCGGTGTCGTGGCCGACCGGGTGTTGCAGGAAAGCGCAGTGCAGACGACCGTGCGCGACGCGAACCTGATGATCGCCGCCGCTTCCGCGGTGCACAACTACACCGCGGAACAGGTGACGCCGCTGCTCGCCACCCAGATCAAATACGCGTTTGTCCCGCAGTCGATCCCCCAGTATTCCGCCGTCGAGAGTCTGCTCGCGATCCAGAAGAGTTTTCCGGGGTACTCGTACAAGCACGCGATGCTCGATCCGACCAACCCGCGCGACCGCGCCACGGACTGGGAGAACGATGTGATCCGGCGCCTCCATGACCACCCGGAATTGCAGCAATTGATCGGCGAGCGCGCGACGCCGTCCGGCCCCAGCCTTTACATTGCGCGCCCCACCCGCATCGACTCGGCCGCCTGTCTCGAATGTCACAGCACGCCGGCCGCGGCGCCGCGCACGATGCTCGACAAGTATGGGCCGGCGAACGGGTTCAACTGGCCTCTGCACGAAACGATCGGCGCGCAGGTGGTGTCCGTGCCGATGTCGACGCCGCTCGAACAGGCGCACAACGTCTGGCGTACCTTCATGGTGTCGTTCGCCGCGGTGTTCGGATGCGTGCTGATCGCGCTGAACCTGATGGTCCATTTCCTCGTGACGAAGCGGCTCAAGGCGCTGTCGCGCGCGGCCGACGAAGTCAGC
>DATAQT010000274.1:0-16034 GCA_036264535.1 Paraburkholderia sp.
ATCCGCAAGCAGTATGTGCTGACCGCGCGCGCCAAAGGTTTGTCCGAGCGGCGCGTGCTGTGGAAGCACGTGTTTCGCAACGCGCTCTTGCCGTTGATCGTCAATTTTCCGGGCGCGTTCATCGGTGCGTTTTTCACCGGCAGTCTGCTGATCGAAACGCTGTTTTCGCTCGACGGACTCGGGCTGCTGTCGTATGAATCGGTGATGCGGCGCGACTATCCGGTCGTGCTCGGCACGCTGTATCTGTTCACGTTGATCGGCCTCGTCACGCGGCTGATCTCCGACCTTTGCTACGTGTGGGTCGATCCCCGCATCCAATTCGAACAACTGGAGCGCTGATGAATCGAGCCGGCCTTTCCGCCGATGCGGCGGCGCGCCCCGAACCCGCGCGCGCACTGATGTCGCCGTCGCCGGCGCGCCGCGTGTGGCGGCGTTTTCGGCAGCAGCGTCTCGGCTACTGGAGTCTGATCATCTTCGTCGTCGCGTTCGCGGCGAGCCTCGCGGGGCCGCTGTGGTCGAACGACAAGCCGGTTGTCGTGCGCTACGACGGCCATCTGTATTTCCCGCTGGTCAAGACCTACGCCGAGACCACCTTCGGCGGCGACTTCCCGACGCCGACCGACTATCTCGATCCGTACATCCGCCATCGCTTCGATGCGCCGGGCAACTTCGCGCTGTATCCGCCGAATCATTACTACTACGACACGCTCAACTACTTCTCGAAAGCGCCGAACCCGGCGCCGCCGTCGCGCGAAAACTGGCTCGGCACCGACGACCGCGGCCGCGATCTGTTCGCGCGTCTGCTGTATGGCTTCGGCGTGTCGGTCGTGTTCGGACTTGTGCTGACCGTGATCAGCACGATAGTCGGCATCGCCGCGGGGGCGGTGCAAGGTTACTTCGGAGGACGAACCGATATCGTCGGGCAGCGTCTGGTCGAGATCTGGAACGCGATGCCGCAGCTCTATCTGCTGATCATCTTTTCGTCGATCTTCGAGCGCAGCTTTGCGCTCCTGATCGTGCTGCTGTCGCTGTTCAGCTGGATCGGTCTGTCCGATTACGTGCGCGCCGAGTTCCTGCGCAATCGTCAGCAGGACTACGTGCGCGCCGCGCGCGCGATGGGACTGTCGCATTGGCAGATCATGTGGCGTCACGTGTTGCCGAACAGCCTGACGCCGGTCATCACATTCCTGCCGTTCAGCATGAGCAGCGCGATTCTCGCGCTGACCAGTCTCGACTTCCTCGGCCTCGGCGTGCCGCCGCCGACGCCTAGCCTCGGCGAGCTGCTCGCGCAAGGCAAGGCGAATCTCGACGCGTGGTGGATCTCGGTATCGACTTTCGGCGTGCTGGTGTCGATGCTGCTGCTGTTGACCTTCATGGGCGACGCGCTGCGCAACGCGCTCGACACGCGGATATCCGATGCCATGCGCGCCGGAGGACAGCAATGAGCGCGCTGCCGCAAATCGATCCACCAGCGACGAATACGCCGCTGCTCGAACTCGATCATCTGCGCGTCGCGTTCGGCGACACGGTGGCCGTCGACGACGTGACGCTCGCGATCGCGCGCGGCGAGCGCGTCGCGCTCGTCGGCGAATCGGGCTCGGGCAAGAGCGTGACCGCACTGTCGGTGCTGCGCCTGCTGCACGAAGCGCAGGTGAGCGGCGCGATCCGCTTCGATGGCGAAGACCTGCTCGCCAAGAGCGAGCGCGCGATGCGCGGCCTGCGCGGCTCGGCTATCGCGATGATCTTCCAGGAGCCGATGACCGCGCTCAATCCGCTCTATACGATCGGCGACCAGATTGCCGAGACGATCGTCGTGCACGACGGCGTCAGCGCGAACGAGGCGGCGAGGCGCGCGGTCGCGCTGCTCGCGCGCACCGGCATCAGCGAGCCGGAGAAACGCGTGAACAGCTACCCGCATCAGCTGTCGGGCGGGCAGCGGCAGCGCGCGATGATCGCGATGGCGCTCGCGTGCCGGCCGCGCCTGTTGCTCGCCGACGAGCCGACCACCGCGCTCGACGTGACGATTCGCGCGCAGATCGTCGAGTTGCTGCTGGAACTGCAGCGCGACGAGGCGCAAAAGCGCGGCATGGCCGTGCTGCTCATCACGCACGATCTGAACCTCGTGCGTCACTTCGCACAGCGCGTCGCAGTGATGGAGCGGGGCGTGCTGGTCGAAACCGGGACGGTCGAGCAGGTGTTCGAGGCACCGCGCCATGCATATACGCAGCGGCTGCTCGCCAGTCGGCCGCAGCGCGAGATCGTGCCGGTGCTGCCGATCTCGCCGGTGCTGCTCGAAGCGCGCCAGGTGTCGGTGGACTTCAAGACGAAGCTGTCAGGGCTGCGCGGCTGGTTCGGCGCGGGGCGGTTTCGCGCGGTCGACGAGGCGAACGTGTCGGTGCGCCAGGGCGAGACGCTCGGGATCGTCGGCGAGTCGGGTTCGGGCAAGTCGACGCTCGCGATGGCGCTGCTCGGTTTGCAGCGCACCGCGCACGGCGAGATCGAGTTTCAGGGCAGGGCGCTCGCGAGCTATCGCGGTGCCGAAAAGACCACGTTGCGCTCGAACATGCAGGTCGTCTTTCAGGATCCTTTCAGTTCTCTTTCGCCACGGCAGACGATCGAGCGGATCGTCGGCGAGGGTCTCGCGCTGCATCGGCCGCAGATGACGCCGCAGGCGCGGCGCGACAAGGTGGTCGCGGTGCTGCGCGAAGTCGGCATCGACCGTACCGCGCTGTATCGCTATCCGCATGAATTTTCGGGCGGCCAGCGCCAGCGCATCGCGATCGCGCGCGCGCTGGTCCTTGAGCCGCGCGTGCTGATCCTCGACGAACCGACCAGTGCCCTCGACGTGTCGATCCAGCAGCAAGTGCTCAAACTGCTCGCCGGCTTGCAGCGCAAATACAACCTCGGTTTCGTGTTCATCAGCCACGATCTGGCGGTGATCGGGGCGATGGCGCACCGCGTCGTGGTGATGCAAAACGGATCGATCGTCGAGACCGGCGAAGTCGAGAAGATTTTTGCGACGCCGTCGCATCCTTACACACGAAAGCTACTGAAAGCGGCGCTTGACCGTTGATTTTTCACCCTTTCCCCAATTGGGTGCGTATGTCGATTGATTTTTCCTATTTCTTTTGACACGCAAATACTTACTGGCTAGTATCGAGCAAACTTTTTCCGTAGACCCCTGATTTTTTGGCAAAAACTACCGACCAATGCAGCACAGAAACTTCACCCAGGCTTGCACGCGCGTCGTCGCCGGGATGTTCATTGGCGTCTTGATGGCAGCAGCTCCCGGCGCGTTCGCCGACGAAGTAAGCGGTTTTAATCAGAATGCCTCGCATCCGACCACCAATGGCTCGGATCCTCTCTCCCTCCTCGCTCCACAATCCAAAGCTGCCGACGCCGATAGCGGCGGCGCCAGATCATTCCTTTCCGGCATGGCCGGCAAAGCGGGCGACGTCGTGGTCGGCGCACTGAACATGATCGGCGTTCGCTACCGTTGGGGCGGTAATACACCGGATTCGGGGCTCGACTGCAGCGGCTTCGTGCGCTACGTCTTCCAGGACACGCTGGGTCTCGCGCTGCCGCGCCGTGCTGAGGAAATGAGCCGCATGGGCGAGAAGGTGCGTGTGAGTGACCTCAAGCCGGGCGATCTGGTGTTCTTCAATACGATGCGTCGCACGTTCTCGCACGTCGGGATTTATATTGGCGACAACAAGTTCGTGCACTCGCCGTCCACCGGCAGCACGATCCGCGTCGATGACATGGATGACGGCTACTGGGAAAAGCGCTTCACGGGTGCACGCCGGATCGAGACCTCGTATCAGGGCGACGATTTGCGCAAGCGCGTGACTGCGACGATCGGCGGGAATAACTGATTCCGCGCTGAGCTGGCGACAAAAAGCCTGCTTCATTCGAAGCAGGCTTTTTTCGTTTTCATGCGCGTATTTTTGTGCGGATGGCGCCCAGCAACTGCGCACCACCTCGACCGGTTTCAGACGCCCATTCGCCGCGCCGCGAGCTTGCGCTGCAATTCCGGCATCATCTTCGCGACCGCTTCCTCGCCGGCGAGGATCGCCGCGTTGCGCTGTGAGAAATCGCTGCCGCTCATTGCCGCAAGATTCGGCCGGATCACCACGTCGGCGTACTTGTCGAGTTCGTATGCCTTGATCGTCTGACCCATGATCGTGAACGTCTGCATCAGCACATCGAACGAGCTTGCCGTCACGCCGGTTTCCGGTCGCTGCGAGATATCGACGGCGATCACGAAATCCGCGCCCATCTTGCGTGCGAACGACGCCGGCACCGGGCTCACCAGACCGCCATCCACATACTCGTGACCGCCGATCTTCACCGGTTCGAATATCGACGGCACGCTGCACGACGCGCGCACCGCGATGCCGGTGTTGCCGCGCTGGAACAGGATCGGCTGGCCGGTTTGCAGATCGGTCGCGACCACGCCGAGCGGCTTGGCCATCTTCTCGATCGGACGGTTGTTCAGCGTCGTGTTCAGGTAGTTCTGCAGCGCGACGCCCTGCAGGAAGCCGCGCGTGCGAAACGGCATTGCCCAGTCGCTGATCGACGCTTCGTCCATGGACAGCGCGAGCTTGTTCAGCGCGAAGCCGTTCATGCCCGACGCGTACAGCGCGCCGACCACCGAACCGGCGCTCGTGCCGGCGACCAGATCGATCTGGATGTTGCGCGCCTCGAGCGCCTTGATGACGCCGATGTGCGCGAAGCCGCGAGCGGCGCCGCCGCCGAGTGCGAGTGCGACGCGCACCGGCTTCTGTTGCGCTTTTTCGGGCGGCGGGGGAGCGGTGGGCGTTGCGGTGATCGGCGCGCTATCGAGTTTGCCGCCGGTCGTGGTGCAGGCGGCAAGCACCGCGGATGCGGCCGCCAGCGAAAAGCTGCGGCGGCTGAAACTGGGGGATGAGGGTTTCAACGAGTTCTCCAGCAACGGCACGGGCGACGTCGCGCGTACCGCGATCAGGCTGAGTTCAGATCAAACGGATCGCTGGCGGCGATTCCGTGCGCTGGGGATTTGTTCACTCCATCCTGGGATCGATGTGCGGGCCGGCCACTGTCGCAGCGCGCGCACATATTAATGCAAACGATCGGCTCGTGCCGTCTGCTGTAATGAAACGTTGCAGAGGAAGTCTTCGGAACTGGCGAGGCGTTTTTCGAGATGCGTTGGGTCTGCGGTGGGAAGGTTGCGCGCAGGTGTCCAGACATCGTCCGCCATGCCCCCCAGGCCATTCGGACGAGGGCGGCAAGCCGCGTGCGGAAGGTATAATTCGGCTCTTGCACTTAATTCCTTCGTGGCCGTGCGCGACACTGCGCGCAGCATGGACACGCTCCGCTGCCGGGCTTCGCAGTAGTGTTCGCTCAAGCGCCGGCGCCAGTTTTTCGAGTAACCGCTAATGACCACCTCCGTCCGTACCCGTTTCGCACCGAGTCCCACCGGCTTCATCCACCTGGGCAACATCCGCTCCGCGCTGTATCCGTGGGCGTTCGCGCGCAAGATGAAAGGGACCTTCGTACTGCGGGTCGAGGACACCGACCTCGAGCGTTCCACGACCGAATCCGTCGACGCGATTCTCGAAGGCATGGCCTGGCTCGGCCTCGATTTCGACGAAGGCCCGTTCTACCAGATGCAGCGCATGGACCGGTATCGCGAAGTGCTGAAGCAGATGCAGGAGGCGGGGCTCGTCTACCCGTGCTACATGTCGACCGAAGAACTCGACGCGCTACGCGAACGCCAGCGCGAAGCGGGCGAAAAGCCGCGCTACGACGGCACGTGGCGCCCGGAGCCGGGCAAGGTGCTGCCGCAGCCGCCCGCGGGCGTGAAGCCGGTGCTGCGCTTTCGCAATCCGCTGACCGGCGTGGTCGCGTGGGACGACGCAGTGAAAGGCCGCATCGAAATTTCGAATGAAGAGCTCGACGACCTCGTGATCGCCCGTCCGGACGGCACGCCGACCTATAACTTCTGCGTCGTCGTCGACGATCTCGACATGCGCATCACCCACGTGATCCGCGGCGACGACCACGTGAACAACACGCCGCGCCAGATCAACATCCTGCGCGCGCTCGGCGGCGAGCCGCCCGTGTACGCGCATCTGCCGACCGTGTTGAACGAGCAGGGCGAGAAGATGAGCAAGCGCCACGGCGCGATGAGCGTGATCGGTTATCGCGACGCGGGCTATCTGCCGGAAGCGGTCGTCAACTATCTGGCGCGCCTCGGCTGGTCGCATGGCGACGCGGAGATTTTCACGCGCGAGCAGTTCATCGAGTGGTTCGATCTCGAGCACCTCGGCAAGTCGCCGGCGCAGTACGACCACGACAAGCTGAACTGGCTCAACGCGCACTACATCAAGGAAGCGGACAACGTGCGCCTCGCCGGGCTGGCGAAGCCGTTCTTCGCGGAGCTTGGCATCGACGAAGCCACGCTCGCGCAGGGTCCGGATCTGGTGGGCGTGGTCGGTCTGATGAAGGACCGTGCGTCGACCGTGAAGGAGATCGCGCAGAACGCCGCAATGTTCTATCGCACGCCGGCGCCCGATGCCGCGTCGCTCACGCAGCACGTGACCGACGCGGTCCGTCCGGCGCTTGCTGATCTGGCTGTTGCGTTGAAGACGGTGGAGTGGACCAGGGAAGCGATCGCCGCCGTGCTGAAGGCCACGCTAGGTGCGCACAAGCTGAAGATGCCGCAGCTCGCGATGCCGGTGCGTCTGCTGGTGGCGGGTACGACGCATACGCCGTCAATCGATAGCGTATTGATGCTGTTCGGTCGCGACGTCGTGGTTGGCCGTATCGAAAAAGCGCTCGGCTGATCCATTGCCGGCGCGCATGAGAGGCTTCGCATGCCGCCGGGAAAAATTCGAATGTTATCGCTCAAAGGGTATTTACAAAGCGCAGATCGCCCTCTAGAATCTCGTTTCTCTGATCTGCGGGGGTATAGCTCAGCTGGGAGAGCGCTTGCATGGCATGCAAGAGGTCAGCGGTTCGATCCCGCTTACCTCCACCAACAGAGCAGAGAAGTTAAAGTGGTTAAGAAGTCTGAGAGTTGTAGAAAAAAAGACTTCACAAATCGCTGAAACGTAGTTAAAATAGCGGTCTTCGCAGTTGACGAAAAAATAGCTCAGCGAATTAACTGAAAAGTTATCGCGGGTTGGAGTGAGTCAGAAGCGAATTAAGACGGATCTGAAAAGATTTTGTCCCCTTCGTCTAGAGGCCTAGGACATCACCCTTTCACGGTGAGTACAGGGGTTCGAATCCCCTAGGGGACGCCAAACATCGGCGTCGCTTTAGTATTCCAGTAGTAGTAAAGCGGTGCAGCTTGCAGAGAACTAACCGACGCTCGCAAGCAGGGTGTAAAGACTGGAGTGGTAGTTCAGTCGGTTAGAATACCGGCCTGTCACGCCGGGGGTCGCGGGTTCGAGTCCCGTCCACTCCGCCAGACAAAGCCCGTTCAAACATACCTGAACGGGCTTTTTCATTAAAGATGTAAGCAGTACGTCGTCCCCTTCGTCTAGAGGCCTAGGACATCACCCTTTCACGGTGAGTACAGGGGTTCGAATCCCCTAGGGGACGCCAGAACATCGGCGTCGTTCGGTTGGAAGTTTGAACGGGGCAGCAGGCAGCGAGTATGTCTCGTAGACTGCAGATGCAAAATCTGGAGCGGTAGTTCAGTTGGTTAGAATACCGGCCTGTCACGCCGGGGGTCGCGGGTTCGAGTCCCGTCCGCTCCGCCAGATTTGAGAAAGCCCGCTTCGCAAGAAGTGGGCTTTTTTTATTTTTACTGCCTACGGGCAGTTGGCTCCCAGAAGGCTCGGGACAAACAGCCATTGCCAGCTCGCGCGGCCTGTTTTACCGTTTATCCGACTCATCCTCGCGGCTGCGCCATGTTCGATCCCACCGAAGCTCCGTTACCGTTTCATCTGCGCACGGCCAGCATGGACGATTTCGAGTTTGCCGAGGCGCTGACGCGTAACAACATGGGCGGCTACTATCGCCGGCATCATCTGGTGTGGCGCAGCGATCTGTTTCTCGGCAGTTGGCGTGAATCGGAGAATTTCATTCTCGAAATGGATGGCGTGCCGATGGGCGTGCTGCGTATCACCGAAGAGGGCGATTCGCTGCATATCCGCGACGTGCAGATTGCCGAAGGTTACCGGCGGCTTGGCGCGGGTACGTTTCTGCTCGACATCTCCCATCAGTGGGCGCGCGAGCGCGGGCTGCGCGAGTTGCAGTTGCGCGTGTTCGTCGACAATCCGGCGGCGCGACTCTATCAGCGCAAGGGCTACAAGCTCGCCGGGCCTCGGCTCGCGCAGCTAGGCGCAATCCGTCATCTGGCGCGGCGGGTCTGAGGCGGCGCCTGCTTTGATGACTGGCGCGCGTCGCCAGTCATCGCTATTCACTGGCCATCAACGTGCGCCGAGCTGGCCTGATCCTGCGCCGTCTCATCATCCGCTTGCGCATTGTCATGCGCGCCGTTGCTCGCGCGATGCTCGGCGCCTCGTTCGATAAACGCGCGCGGACTCGCGCCGAACGCGCGCCGGAACATCGCGGAAAAGGCGCTCTGGCTCTGATAGCCCAATTCCTGCGCAACGTGCGACAGCGGCCGTCCCTGGCTCAACAGCGGAATCGCGCGTGCAAGAATCGCCTGCTGACGCCACTGCGAAAAACTCACGCCCAGTTCCTGACGAAACAGCCGCGCAATCGTGCGTGTGCTCGCGCCCACCGTCGATGCCCACTGTTCGAGCGACTCGCCGTGCATCGGGTCGGCGATAACGGCCTCGCAGAGCGCGCGCAGCCGCTTTTCGCTGGGTATCGGCACGGACAGGGGCAGCGGTTCCGAGCGCGTCAGCTCGTCGAGCGCGAGCGCGCCGAGTAACTGCTCGCGCGCGGCGGACAGGCCCGGTGTATCGAGCGCGGCAATGACCTCGCGCAACAGGTTCGATACTTCGACGACGCGCGGCGTATCGAGCCCGGCCGGCACCGTGCTCTCGGTGATGTACAGCGTGCGCAGGAACGCATCCTCGACGGCGACCACTTCGTGCGTCACATGCGGCGGCAACCAGATCGCGCGCGACGGCGGCACCATCCACGTCGTGCCCGTCGTCGCGACCCGCAGGACGCCGCGCGACGCGTACGCGACCTGCGCCCACGCATGCGTATGACGCGCGATATGCCAGCCGGCCGGCATCGGCCGCGAGCGCACGCGAATCGGATGCGTATCGTTCGGTGCGAACTCGGGGGGTATGTCGGCGAAACGCACACGGCTCAACAGGTCGGAGTCGGCGGACGAGGTCATGGCAAGATGGGTGTCGGATACCGGCGCGAAGGGGAAAAGCGTGGTCACCGCCATTCACGGCGTGGGCTTTAGGCATTGTAGAGCGTGCCCCGTTGATGATGCCAACGCGCCACCGTTGCATAATGTCCCCATGGCCCCGAGCCACCAACATCACCTCTAACCAGGGAGACTCAACGACGATGCAGACAGTCTTTGTCTACGGCACGCTGCGTGCCGGTGAAGCGAACGACATCAGCGAAGCCGCCGCGCGCAACGACGTCCCTGCGCCGAGCCTGCTCGGCAGTGCCACCGTGCGCGGTCATCTGTTCGATTTTGGCGCCTATCCGGGCCTCGTCGTCGACGAAGCGGGCGTCGACGTGCTTGGCGACGTCTATGAGATCGACGATGCGCTCGTCGCGGTGCTCGACGAAATCGAAGCCGTCTACCCGGGCGTCGAAGATCGTTTTCTGACGCGCGAGGTGATGGTCAAAGTGGACGGCGACGTCGTGAACTGCCGTTTCTATCCGGTCGCGCCGAACGCGGTCAAAGGGCTGCCCGAGATCCGGTCGGGAGATTGGGTCGAACATCGGCGCACGCGCTGACCGGACACGCGCAACAGAACGGCGCGCCAGGTATTCACCCGGCGCGCCGTCGTTCAAGTCAAGTCGAGTCGACCGACGCGCTCGAGCGGCTCGATCAGGCCAAGCCGCCGGAGCCCGCGCTATCAACGCGATCAAATCTCTTCGTAAAGCGGCAGCGTCAGAAAATCGGTGAACTGCTCCGCGGTCGACATCTGCTCGAAGATCTGCGCGGCGCGCTCATACGGCTTCGTATCTCCGCCGACCGTCTGCTTCACCTTGTCGAGTTCCTGCGCCGCGAGCTCGCGCACCAGTTCGACTGTCACCTTGCGGCCGTCATCGAGTTTGCCCTTCGGCGAGCGGATCCATTGCCACACCTGCGAGCGCGAAATCTCGGCGGTGGCCGCGTCTTCCATCAGGTTGTGAATCGGTACGCAGCCATTGCCCGCGAGCCACGAACCGAGGTAGTGAATGCCGACGTTGATGTTGTTGCGCAGACCTGCTTCGGTAATCGGTGTTTCCGGGCGGAAGTCGAGCAGGTCGGTCGCGGTGACGAGCACGTCGATGCGTTGCTTGCCGATCTGGTTCGGCCGGTCGCCGAGCACCTTGACGAACTCTTCCATCGCGACCGGTACAAGCCCCGGATGCGCGACCCAACCGCCGTCGTAGCCGTCGCCCGCATCGCGCGCCTTGTCCGAACGCACGCCGGCCATCGCCTTGTCGTTCGCCGCGGCATCGTTCCTGATCGGAATCAGCGCGCTCATGCCGCCGATCGCCGGCGCGTTGCGTCGATGGCAGGTCTTCAGCAGGAGTAGCGCGTAGGCGCGCATGAACGGCGAAGTCATCGTGATCTGCGAGCGATCGGCGAGGCAGAAGTCGCGGTCGCTCTTGAACTTCTTGATCGCGGAGAAGATGTAGTCCCAGCGGCCCGCGTTCAGGCCGGAGCTATGTTCGCGCAGCTCGTACAGGATCTCGTCCATTTCGAACGCGGCGACGATCGTCTCGATCAGCACCGTCGCGCGAATCGTGCCGCGCGGCACCCCGACCGCTTCCTGCGCGGCGACGAAGATGTCGTTCCACAGGCGCGCCTCGAGGTGGTTTTCCATCTTCGGCAGATAGAAGTACTGGCCCGAGCCGCGCGCGATCAGTTCCTTCGCGTTGTGCACCATGTACAGCGCGAAATCGAAGATACCGCCCGACACGCGCTTGCCGTCGATCTTCACGTGCTTTTCGTCGAGATGCCAGCCGCGCGGACGCACGATCAGCGTCGCGGTCTTGTCGTTGAGCCGGTACGATTTGCCGTTCTGTTCGAGCGAGATCGTGCGGCGCACCGCGTCCTTCAGATTGATATGACCGGTGATCTGGTTGTCCCAGCTCGGCGCATTCGAATCCTCGAAGTCGGTCATGTAGGAGTCCGCGCCCGAATTGAGCGCGTTGATGATCATCTTGCGTTCGACGGGCCCGGTGATCTCGACGCGCCGGCACTGCAGGTCTTGCGGCAGCGGCGCGATCGTCCAGTCGCCTTCGCGCACGCTCTTCGTGGCGGCGAGGAAGTTGGGCCGCTCGCCCGCGTCAAGCCGCCTGGTGCGTTCGACGCGCGCCTGCAGCAACTGCTGACGGCGCGGCTCGAACGTACGATGCAGCGCCGCGACGAGTTCCAGCGCTTCGCGCGTGAGGATCGCTTCAAAGCCGGGCTTGATCTCGCCGGTGATTTCCATGCCCTGCGGCAGCGACAGCGAATTAGCCATGTTTTGTTTCTCCTTGGTCGGTCAGATTGCAGAAATGCGAAGGTTGAAAAGGTGTGGTGGGTTGCCGGATGCGAGGGGCGCCGTCATTCGCGCGGGCTGGCGCGTTTGCGGCTGCCACTGCTGTGAGTTTTCGTTTGACGGCCGCCGCTCGGCCGCGAGGATGTCGAGAGCGTCTGCACAAAGTCCAGCAGATCGTTCATGCCGCCGCCGGTGCCTTGCGGCGTCACGCCGAGTTCTTCGACGGGCAGGTTCTGCCGGTTCAACCAGAAGGTCGTGAAGCCGAACCACGCGGCGCCCGCCACATCCCAGCCGTTCGACGACACGAACACGATCTCGCGCGCGGACACGCCGAACGCGGCGGGGCCGAGCGCATACGCGGCGGGCGAGGGTTTGTACGCGCGCACCGCGTCGACGGACAGCACGTGATCGAAGAGGGCGCCCATGCCGGCGCTCTTGAGCGCGATGTCGAGCATCTGCGGATTGCCGTTCGACAGAATCGCGAGCCCGACACGCGGCGCGGCGGTGGGCTCGCGCAACGCGCGCAGCACGGGCACCGCGTCGGGAAATGCGGACAGGCACGCGTATTCGTCCATCAGACGCTTTTCAGCCACGCGGCCGAGCGTGAGCTGCAGCCGCTTCGCTGCGAAGCGCAGTGCGTCGAGCGTGATGTCCCAGAACGGGCGGTAGTGTTCGCCAGGCGCGTCGGTGCGCGCGGCGAGCGTGCGCAGTTGCGTGTATTCGATCTGCTTCTGGCGCCACAACTGCGACAGCGCGTCGCCGTGGCCGGGGAACAGTTGCTCCGCGGCGGCGATCACCGAATGCACGTCGAACAACGTGCCATAGGCGTCGAAAATCACTGCTCGCGGGGAAGGTGTCGTTGTGGCCGACATTGCCATGCGCTCCTGTCAGAGGTCGGAATCGATTGTATTGGTGACTCTAGGTGCTAAAAAATGGGCTAAAGATCACTTGATCTTTTACTTTTATATACTTAATCTGACGCGCAACCCTCACTTTTGCGCGTCGCCAGCGCGCGCGTCGCCCATGGACCGTTTCAAGCAGATCGAGACCTTCGCCACCGTCGCGGCCAAAGGAAGCCTGTCCGCCGCGGCACTCGCCGAGGGCGTCGCGCCCGCGATCATCGGCCGGCGCATCGACGCGCTCGAGGAGCGCCTCGGCGTCAAGCTGCTCGTGCGCACGACGCGCAAGATCACGTTGACCTTCGAAGGCTCGGCGTTCCTCGAAGACTGTCAGCGCATCCTGCACGACATGCAGAACGCCGAGGCGAGCGTGTCGGCCGGCGGGGTGAAAGCGAGCGGCCACCTGCGGCTGTCGGCGCCGGCAGGCTTCGGGCGCCGGCATGTGGCGCCGCTGGTGCCGGCGTTTACCGTCGCGCATCCGGACGTGTCGATTACGCTCGATCTGTCCGATCGTCTCGTCGACCTCGTCAACGAAGGCTTCGATTGCGCGGTACGGCTCGGCGAGTTGCCCGATTCGTCGCTGGTGTCGCTGAAACTCGCGGAAAACCGGCGGGTATGCGTGGCGTCGCCCGCGTATCTGAGCCGACGCGGCGCGCCGCACAGCCTCGCCGATCTCGCGCGCCACAACTGCCTCGCGCTCGGCGCGAGCGCGAACCAGCAGCGCGGCTGGATGTTCCAGCAGGACGACAAGGTCGTGTCGATCAAGGTGTCCGGCACGATGGAGTGCTCGGACGGCGCGGTACTGCACGAATGGTGTCTCGCCGGCCACGGGCTCGCGTGGCGCTCGTGGTGGGAGGTAGGCACGGACATCGCAGCGGGCCGCCTCGTCAGCGTGCTCGACGAATTCGCCGCGCCGCCCATCGGCATCCACGCGGTGTTCCCGCAGCGCCGCCATCTGCCGTTGCGGGTGCGGCTGTTTCTGGACTTTCTCAAGCATACGTACGGCGAACCCGGTTACTGGGACTGATGCGACACTCTCCAGACAGATACCAAGCCGATCCAGACCCACATTCATACGCATTACAATTATTTCGGGCAGCCTGCACCTTGGGCTTTGTTGGACGCTGACGCCGCGCTGCGCGCAGCCGGCGACGGAGGGCATGATGTTCAGGCACATCCTGGTTCCGACCGATGGTTCAGACCTGTCACGCAAGGCGATCGCGGGCGCGATCGACCTCGCGCAAGCGGTCGGCGCGCGCGTCACCGCGTACGCGTGTCTGCCGCAATACCCGTACTCGCCGTTTTCCGATGTCGTGGTCGAACCGCCCGGCGAATTCCTGCGACGCAGCGAGCGCGAAGCGCGCGTGCATCTGCGCGAAGTCGAGCATGCGGCGCACCGCGTCGGCGTCCACGTCGAGAGCCGCACGAGCGTGCATCCGGCGCCGTATCTCGGCATCATCGAAGCGGCCGAGCAGGGCGGCTGCGACGTGATCTTCATGGCCTCGCACGGGCGGCGCGGGCTCGGCAGCCTGCTGATCGGCAGTGAAACGCAGCGCGTGCTCACGCATACGAAGATTCCTGTGATCGTCTATCGCTGAAACGGCGCACGGCGCCTTCGAAAAAAAACGCGCCGGCGGCACTGCCGGCGCGTTCAGCTTCGCCGCACGCTTGCTGCGTGCTGGCTTCTCTCAGACTCTCCGGCCGTCGGCATTCGCGCTGACGCTCCTGCCAATCCGGGACGGCACGGACCTCCCTGCGTCGGCGGCACTCTGACGGTGCCGCTCGACGTTTTGCCAATCGTTCATGCGCTCAGGCCACGGGACTGCATGACCCGATCGGCTGATCTCAGGCGACCTTCTTGTCGAAGAACTGCTCGTCTTCCGTCGAACCGTGCAGCGCGGTCGTCGATGCTTCGCGCTCGACCGTCTGCGTGACGGCGTCGAAGTAGCCGGTGCCGACTTCGCGCTGGTGCTTGACCGCGGTGAAGCCCCTTTCGGCCGCCGCGAATTCCGCCTGCTGCATTTCGACGAACGCGGTCATCTGGTTGCGCGCGTAGCCGTAGGCGAGGTTGAACATCGAGTAGTTCAGCGCGTGGAAGCCGGCCAGCGTGATGAACTGGAACTTGTAGCCCATCGCCCCGAGTTCGCGCTGGAACTTCGCGATCGTCGCGTCGTCGAGGTTCTTCTTCCAGTTGAACGACGGCGAGCAGTTGTACGACAGCAGCTGGTCCGGGTACTCCTTGTGGATCGCGTCGGCGAATTTCTTCGCGAACTCGAGGTCCGGCTTGCCGGTTTCGCACCAGATCATGTCGGCGTACGGCGCATACGCGAGACCGCGCGAGATCGCCTGCTCGAGACCCGGCTTCGTGCGATAGAAGCCTTCGATAGTGCGCTCGCCGGTCAGGAACGGGCGGTCGTTGTCGTCGATGTCCGAGGTGACGAGGTCGGCGGCTTCCGCGTCGGTGCGGGCGAGCAGCACGGTCGGTGCGCCCGACACGTCGGCGGCCAGGCGCGCGGCGGTCAGCTTGGCGATGTTTTCGCGGGTCGGCACGAGCACCTTGCCGCCCATGTGGCCGCATTTCTTCACCGACGCGAGCTGGTCTTCGAAGTGCACGCCCGCGGCGCCCGCTTCGATCATCGCCTTCATCAGTTCGAACGCGTTCAGCACGCCGCCGAAACCGGCTTCCGCGTCGGCGACGATCGGTGCGAAGTAGTCGATATAGCCTTCGTCGCCCGGATTCTTGCCTTCCGACCACTGAATCTGGTCAGCGCGCGTCAGCGTGTTGTTGATGCGCTTCACGACGAGCGGCACCGAGTTGGCCGGATACAGCGACTGGTCCGGGTACATTTCGCCGGCGACGTTCGCATCGCCCGCCACCTGCCAGCCCGACAGATAGATCGCCTTCAGGCCGGCCTTGACCTGCTGCATCGCCTGGTTGCCGGTCAGCGCGCCGAGCGAGTTGACGAACGGCTCGTTGTTGACGCTTTCCCAGAGCTTTTCCGCGCCGCGCTTGGCGAGTGTGTGTTCCACCTGAACCGAACCCCGCAGACGGATCACGTCTTGCGCCGAGTAGGTGCGCTTGATGCCCTTCCAGCGCGGATCGGTTTCCCATTGTTGCTGGAGTTGCTGCGCTTGTTGTTCGCGGGACATGGTCATGGTGTTCTCCTTGGTTGCCTGGAATGGATGGGGGACTCTGTCTTCGTCGAAGCGGGTTGGCCGATTGGGCGTTTCGTTCGTGAAGTCTTGTATAAGAGTCTAGGCAAATCAAGGATCGCGAAATAGTCGCGGTGATACCCTTTTTTAATATTTATTTTTGTTTGCAATCAATGGTTTGAGATCGACGTTCCGCATTAAGAAACGACTTTTCCCCTGTTGCAACGCGCTGTCTTGTGCTGTGCAGCACGATTTTTTACGACGCAAAAAAATTTTCCACATCATGAAATATCGGCGTCGCCCGATTTGCAGACAACCGCAATCCGGACGTTCTCCATCGGCAAAAGGG
>DATAQT010000290.1:0-2658 GCA_036264535.1 Paraburkholderia sp.
GCCCGTGCCGTCGTACAGTTGCGCGCCGACGATCAGCGTATCGGCGGCTTCGGGATGCGAATGCATGGATCAGTCTCCTAACGGTTGTCGATCGCCGCCGCCGCGATGCGCGTCGAGCGCGTGCTTCATGCGGCGCAGCAATTCGCGGCTCTCGTCGCCCTGACTGACGGCAAGTTCGGTGACGAGCACATCGAGCGCCATCATCATCGCGTAACGGGATGACGACGGCTTGTAAATGAAATCGGTTTCAAACGCGACGATCGGGATCACCCAGTCGGCGAGCTTCGCCAGCGGCGACGCGGGCGCCGTCAGCGCAATCACCGTCGCGCCGTAGCTGCGCGCGATCTTGCAGTTCTCGACCATCTCGGGCACGCGGCCGGTGGTGGACAGCGCGATCACTGCGCACTCGCGCGACACCGTGCTCGCCACCATGCGCTGCAACAGTCCGTCCTGATAGGTCGCGACCGGCCGGCCGAGGCGCACGAGCCTGAAGCGCATCTCGTCGGCGAGCGCGGTCGAGCCGCCACCCATGCCGAACACGTAGATCATGCGCGCGGCGAGCAGCGCGGCCGCCGCTTCGGCGAGCGGCGCCTGGCGCAGCAGCTGGTGGTTGTGTGCGAGCGCGGTTTGCAACTCGTCGAAAACGCGCGTGGCAAGCGGCTCGGGTGCGTCG
Source organism: Paraburkholderia sp. (assembly GCA_036264535.1). GTDB lineage: Bacteria > Pseudomonadota > Gammaproteobacteria > Burkholderiales > Burkholderiaceae > Paraburkholderia. Next base: position 674 of record DATAQT010000290.1, read on the forward strand.
CTTGCTAGCTCGCGCTCGAGAAAACGCTGACCGACCGCGGCCGCCTGCGCGAGCCGCAGCTTGAGCTCGCGCACGTCGCGGCAACCCACCGCCTTGGCGAAGCGCGTGACGGTCGCGATGCTGACCTCGGCCTGCTGCGCGAGCGCGCCGATGCTCGCGCGCGACGCGCCGGTCAGATCGTCGAGGATCAGCGCGGCGACCTTGCGTTCGGCCGAACGCAACTCCGGCGCGCATTCGGCGATGCGCGCGACGATGTCGAAAGCGAGCGGTTCGGCGCTACTGTTCATGACGGGCGGTGGGGTTCGCGGCACGGCTTTCGCTGGCCTTTCCGGCGGCCTTCGAAACTCGTGGTACTAAATAACATTTCTCCAGACATCGTACTTTCGGTAACATGGTAAAGTCAAATCTGATTCAATTTAACCGGACGATGGAGCACGGAGACATGAAAGTTACAAACTATCAGGGCGCAACGATTGATCCTTATAGCAAGGGCTTGGGCATGGTTCCGGGCACGAGCATCCAGTTGACGGACGCCGCGCGCCTCGAGTGGAACCTGCTCGCCGAGGACGTCAGCCTGCCGGCCGCCGTGCTGTACGCGGATCGCGTCGAGCACAACCTGAAGTGGATGCAGGCGTTCGTCGCCGAATACGGCGTCAAGCTCGCGCCGCACGGCAAGACCACGATGGCGCCGCAACTGTTTCGTCGTCAGCTCGAAACCGGCGCCTGGGGCATCACGCTCGCCACGGCCCACCAGGTGCGCGCCGCGTACCACGGCGGCGTGTCGCGCATCCTGATGGCGAACCAGCTGGTCGGCCGTCACAACATGATGATGATCGCCGAATTGCTCAGCGATCCGGAATTCGAGTTCTTCTGCCTCGTCGATTCGGCCGAGGGCGTCGAACAGCTTGGCGAATTTTTCACGTCGGTGAAAAAGCCGCTGCAGGTTCTGCTGGAACTCGGCGTGCCGGGTGGGCGCACCGGCGTGCGGGATGAAGCGCAGCGTAACGCGGTGCTGGACGCGATCGCGCGCTATCCGGACGTGCTGAAGCTCGCGGGCGTCGAATTGTATGAAGGCGTGCTGAAGGAAGAACCCGAGGTGCGCGCGTTCCTGCAGGGCGCGGTCGCTGTCACGCGGGAGCTCGTCGAGCAGGGGCGTTTCGCGCGCTCGCCGGCGGTGCTATCGGGCGCCGGATCGGCGTGGTACGACGTGGTCGCCGAAGAGTTCGCGCAGGCGACGCAAACCGGCAAGGTCGAGGTCGTGCTGCGCCCCGGCTGCTATCTGACGCATGACGTCGGCATCTATCGCAAGGCGCAGACCGACATCTTCAGGCGCAATCCGGTCGCAAAGAAAATGGGCGAGGGTTTGCTGCCGGCGCTGCAACTGTGGGCTTACGTGCAGTCGATTCCCGAACCGGATCGCGCGATCGTCGGCCTCGGCAAGCGCGACTCCGCGTTCGACGCGGGCATGCCGGAACCGGCGCGCCACTATCGTCCGGGCGACGAAGCGCCGCGCGATATCGCCGCGAGCGAGGGCTGGGAAATCTTCGGCCTGATGGACCAGCACGCGTATCTGCGGATTCCCCCCGGCGCTGATCTGAAGGTGGGCGACATGCTCGGGTTCGACATCTCGCATCCGTGCCTGACGTTCGACAAGTGGAAGCAGGTGCTGGTCGTCGATCCGCAATATCGCGTGAAGGAAGTGATCGAGACGTTCTTCTGACTGGATTGCGCCGCGCCGGCTGAAGCGCGAGCGGTTCGACTATAAAAAAGGCTGTGCGCCCTCGGGCCCACAGCCTTTTTTATCGCCGCCACACGCACGGCAAAATTCACACGCGTTGCGCCGGCCCGTCGCTCGCGGTCTCCTGCGTCGCCGCGGCGGCCACCGCCGCCGCGCTCGCCTTGGCCGTCACGTCGCCGATGCGCGTCTCCAGCATCTTCAGCGCGCCCGACAACGCCCCAAGCACTTCGTCCGGCAACGCCGCCAT
>DATAQT010000298.1:0-4024 GCA_036264535.1 Paraburkholderia sp.
TTTCAGCGCAGGGATGTTTGCCATGGACAAGACAACCAACGGCTGGCTCAGCGGTCTCGCGGGCGTGCTGATTTTTAGCGGTTCGCTGCCGGCCACGCGGCTTGCCGTGCAGGGGCTCGATCCGGTGTTTCTGACCGTGGCGCGCGCGACGATCGCGGGCATCCTCGGTCTGCTGCTGTTGCTGGTGTTCCGCGAGACGCGGCCCGAGCGGCGCGATCTGCTGCCGCTCGTGGTGGTCGCGCTCGGCGTCGTGGTCGGCTTTCCTTTGCTGACCGCGCTCGCGCTGCGTCACGTGAGCGCCGCGCATGCGATCGTGTTCATCGGCCTTCTGCCGCTCTCCACCGCGATCTTCGGCGTGCTGCGCGGCGGCGAGCGGCCGCAGCCGGCGTTCTGGCTGTTCTCGGCGCTTGGCAGCGTGGCGGTGGCCGCGTTCGCGCTGCGGCACGGCATCGACGCGTCGCCGCTGGGCGACGCGCTGATGCTCGCCGCGATCGTCGTGTGCGGGCTTGGCTACGCGGAAGGCGCGCGGCTGGCGCGTCATCTCGGCGGCTGGCAGGTGATTTCGTGGGCGCTGGTGCTGTCGTTGCCGCTGATGCTCCCGCTCGCATGGTGGACGCGGCCCGCGTCGTTCGACGGCGTCGGCGCCGCCGCGCTGTGGGGACTCGCCTATGTGTCGCTGTTCAGCATGCTGATCGGCTTCGTGTTCTGGTATCGCGGGCTCGCGCTCGGCGGTATCGCCGCGGTCGGCCAATTGCAGTTGCTGCAGCCGTTTTTCGGGCTGCTGCTCGCTGGCGTGCTGCTGCACGAGCAGGTACCGCCGTCGATGATCATCGTCACCTTGATCGTGGTCGCCTGCGTGGCCGGCGCGCGGCACTTTTCGCGCGCGGCGCCGGCGCGGCGAGCTGTCTGACGAGGCTCGACCGTCGCACGTCGGGCAGTCTTTTTCAGGATCGAATTGCGCTAGCCGTGGATCGATATGTCATCATTTCGTCGATTGGCTCAACCAAGGCCCCGCGCCGCGACTGACGATGACGACCGCATTTGCCCAAACCGTCGAAGCCCGTTTTGCCGAACTCACGCCGACCTCGAAGCGCGTCGCCAGCTACATGCTCGCGAATCTCGACCGGCTCGGCCTCGAAACCGCCGACCAGATCGCGCAGCAAGCCGGCACCAGCGGTATCTCGGTCGGCCGCTTTCTGCGCAGCATCGGCTACCGCAATCTCGACGATCTGAAGCGCGAGCTGCGCGGCACGCAGCAGCGCCCGTGGCTGATCACGGACCGGCTCGACGCGTTCCGCCGCAGCGCAAACGACAGTGCTCAGACCGTTGAGCCTCGTCAACCGAGCGTCGCGGACGGCTCCTCGCCTCGCGACGCCGCGCTCGCCCAGTCGCTCGAACTGGAGATCGGCGCGATCCAGCATGTGTACGAACTCGCGCGCTTGCCGGCGTTCGCACGCGTCGCCGAGCGCATCGCGACCGCCGACGCGGTCTACATCCTCGGCATCCAGTCGACGCGCGGCATCAGCAACGCGTTCTACAGCTACCTCGAATACATCCGCCCCCGCGTGTTCTATTCGGACGGCATGTCGGGTTCCTACGTCGATTCGCTGAACTCGGAATTCAGCGCGCCCTATCTGATCGTCACCGACACCCGCGCGTATTCGACGATCGCCCGACGCTATTGCCAGGCGGCCTCGCGCCGCGGCCTAGGGTTCGCGCTCGTCACCGATATCTACTGTCCGTGGGCGCGCGAATTCGACGGCGACCTGCTGCAGGTGAAGACCGACGTCGGTCAGTTCTGGGATTCGCTCGCGCCGCTGACGTGTCTGTTCAATCTGTTGATCTCGGCGGCCGTCGAACGGGGTGGACCGGCTATCGACGAGCGCGTGGCGCGCAACCGCGAGCTGCAGAGCGAATTCGATCAGTTCGATCTTTGATCGGCGCGGCGGCTTCGCGCTCATCAGCCGGTTTTCGACCCGCTTCAAATCCGCACCGGCGAACGGCATAGTAAAGCCTTCAGCCGAGCTACGTCTGCCACGACAGGACCACGCATGAGCCTCACCCACCCTCCGCGCAGCACCCCGCTCGTCCGCGACGCCACCGAAGCCGACCTCCCCGCGATCCAGGCGATCTACGCACACCACGTGCTGACCGGCGTCGCGTCGTTCGAAGAAACCCCGCCATCCGTCGACGATCTGCGCGCCCGGCTCGCATCCGTGCGCAGCCACGGACTGCCGTACATGGTCGCGGAGATCGACGGCGATGTCGCCGGCTATTGCTACGCGACGCCGTATCGCCCGCGCGCAGCCTATCGCAACACGATCGAAGATTCGATCTACGTGAACGACGCCTATCGCGGACGCGGCATCGGACGCGTGCTGCTGCAGGCGCTGATCGAACGTTGCGAGACCGGACCGTGGCGTCAGATGATCGCGGTGATCGCCGATGGCGGCAGCGGGGGCTCGTTGTCGTTGCACACGCAGCTCGGCTTCGAGCTGACCGGCACGCTGAAAGCGGTCGGCTACAAGCACGGCCGCTGGCTCGACACGACGCTGATGCAACGCACGCTCGGCCGCGGCGCATCGACCGGCCCCGACGACGTTTGAAACGCGGCAGCCAGCGGTCCGACGCCTCACGCAAAGCCTAACGCGCACGCGGCAAACGCGTGAACAAGGTCGGATAGTCGATCACGAGGCCATCGTCATCCACGCGCATATCCGCGGTGAACTCGCGAAAAATGCCTTCATAGCGGTACTCGCCATTCAACTCGATGCACGTGTACGCCTGCTCGACGCGCGTGACCTGCAAGTCCGGCGTCGAGATATACGCGACCTCGATCGGCCGACGTTCGCCTTCGGCCAGTTGCAGACGGCGGATCGGCAACGTGTTGGTGTACGGCGTCGCGGCGATATCGATGTCGATGCAGCCTTCGAGCGCGCTGAGCGCGAGGCCGTGCCCATCGTGCCAGTGACCGTCGCCATCGCCATGCAATTGCACTTCGCCACCGCCGACGATCTTCAGTCGTGCATAGCGCGTGCGCCAGTGCGCATCGCAGCGCACCGCGTAATGCAGCCCGTAGGTCTTGCCATAGCGCTGCCCGACCACGACGCTCTCGACGGCGAAGCCGTCCTCACTCGCATCGAATACCAGATGTTCGATGCCGTCGCCCTCTTCCGAAGCCCATCGTAATTCACGCATCGGCGTCTCCTCGAGAAACGGCGCAGCGAGCGCGCCGGGCTTTTATCGTAACGCGAAAGTCCGCGCGGCACGCAGCCGCAACCCAGGCGCGCACGGCCCGCAAATAGCGACTATCAACGCGCGACGATGCCTGAGCGCCTTCCGCTCGACTATGCTCGCGGTTTGCCGTGATTCCGAAGCCGACTACGATGCACGCCGCCGCGACCAATGCGCCATCCTCCACGCTCAGCGCCCCATTGCGGACGCTGCTGCGCAGCTTCGGTCAGATCGTGCTGCAACCGAACGCCGCGACCGGCGCATGCATGCTCGGCGCCTGGCTGCTGAGCGAGCCGCGCCTCGCGTGCGCCGCGCTGCTCGGCGCGATCGCGGCCAACGTGAGCGCGCTGCTCGCCGGTTCCGCCGACGCCGACGTGCGCGCCGGGCTGCTCGGCTTTAACGGCGCGTTGGCGGGCCTCGCCGCCTTCAGCTTCATCGAAGATTCCGCGACCGCCTCGGCCGTCGCGATTCTCGCCGCGACCGGCAGCGCATGGCTGCTGCAACCGTGGCCGCGCTGGCTGTGCGCGCGTGGCCTCGGCTATCTGTCGAGCCCGTGCCTGATCGTCACGTGGCTATGGTTGCCGCTGATCGCGAGAGGTTCGTTGCCGGCGGCTTCCCATCCGGCTCATCCGCTCGATGCGATGCGTTTCGTCAGCGGCGTGCTCGCGGGCGTGGCGCAGACCGGCTTCGCCTCGGGCGCGCCAGCGGGTGTGCTCGTGCTGCTCGGGATTGCCGCCGCTTCACGCAAGCGCGCGCTCCATGCGCTGGGCGGCGCGGCACTCGCGAGCGC
>DATAQT010000302.1:0-9021 GCA_036264535.1 Paraburkholderia sp.
GCCCGTGCCGAGCGACATGTCGAAGCGTTCGTAGATCAGCTTGCGCACCGCGTCGGCATCGACGCCGTCGGGCATCATCACGCCGGTGAGCACCGGGCTATAGACGGCCGGATCGGCGCACTGGATTTCGAGCCCCCACGCGCGCACCGCGCGACGCGTCGCTTCGGCGAGCCGCTCGTGACGCGCGAACACGTTGTCGAGCCCTTCCCCGAGAATCATCTCGATCGCTTCGTGCAGCCCGTACAGCAGGTTCGTGTTCGGCGTGTACGGCCAGTAGCCGGCCTTGTTCATATCGACGATTTCCGGCCAGTCCCAGAAGCTGCGCGGCAGCTTCGCGTGCTGGTTCGCGGCCATCGCCTTCGGTGAGATCGCGTTGAAGCTGATGCCTGGCGGCAGCATCAAGCCCTTTTGCGAACCCGAGACGGTCACGTCGACACCCCATTCATCGTGGCGATAATCCGCGCACGCGAGACCGGAGATCGTGTCGACGAGCAGCAGCGCCGGATGGCCCGCGGCGTCGATCGCGCGACGCACGGCGGCGATGTCGGACGTGACGCCGGTCGAGGTTTCGTTGTGCACGACGCAGACCGCCTTGATCGCATGCTGCGCGTCGGCGCGCAGACGCTCCTCGATCATCTGCGGCTGCACACCGCGCCGCCAGCCTTCGATGCCTGGCAGCCCCAGGAATTCGGGCTTCAGTCCGAGCTTCTCGGCCATCTTTTTCCATAGCGTCGCGAAGTGGCCGGTCTCGAACATCAGCACGTGATCGCCCGGGCTCAGCGTGTTCGACAGCGCCGCTTCCCACGCGCCCGTGCCGGACGCCGGATAAATGACGACGGGCTGCTGCGTCTTGAAGATCTTCTTGATGCCGTCGAGCACCTTGAGGCCCAGTTCGCCGAACTCGGGGCCGCGGTGGTCGATGGTTGGATAGCTCATCGCGCGGAGGATGCGATCGGGCACCGGACTCGGCCCCGGAATCTGCAGGAAGTGACGGCCAGCGGGATGAAAATCGAGCTTCAGCATCGGACTCCTCCAATTGAATTTTGCATGCAAAAAACTATATCAGACGGAGCGCGACGCCCCCAAGACCAAAATGGCCTGTCGACACCGGTGTTTACCCGCGTTTGCGTAGCGATTAACTAATCGTTAGCGTTCCGATAGAATCCCACATCATGTGAAGCTGAGGGTCTTTGTATGCAAAATTCGGATTTCGACGCGGGTATGACCGCTGCCCCGCTGTTGCCGAAGGTCGAGCGTCAACGCCTGCACGACACGGTGGTCGAGCACATCCGCCGCTTTATCGTCGAGGGGGTGTTGGAGCCCGGCAAGAAACTGAACGAGCGTGAGTTGTGCGAAACGCTCGGCATTTCGCGCACGCCGCTGCGCGAGGCGCTGAAGGTGCTGGCTGCCGAAGGGCTGATCGAGATTTCGCCGAATCGGGGCGCGTCGGTATCGAAGATGTCGGAAGCGGAAGTGCGCGAGACTTTCGAATTGATGAGCGGCCTCGAGGCGTTTTCAGGCGAACTCGCGGCCGAGCGCATCACCGCGGCCGAACTCGCCGAGATCAAGGCGCTGCACTACGCGATGCTCGCGTGCCGCGCGCAGAACGATTTGCCGGGCTACTACAGCCGCAACCAGGCGATCCACGACAAGATCAACGAAGCGGCGAGAAATTCGGCGCTGCGGCAGACGTATGTGTCGGTCAACCGTCGGCTGCAGGCACTGCGCTTTCGCTCGAACTATCAGACGCCGAAGTGGGACCGCGCGATTCACGATCACGATGAAATGCTGAAGGCGCTCGAGGCGCGTGACGGGAAGAAGCTCAGCGCGATTTTGCGGCAGCATCTGCTGGATAAGCGGGATGCGGTTTTGCAGGTGCAAAACTTGTCCACCTAAAATGTTGGCAAGCCTGTGGACAACCTTCTTACAGCGAGCCTAAGTGCTTGAAGCGAGAGAACTATCTGCGCGCGGTGCAGGCGTAGGCAGTGAGCGTCGCCACGGAGTCCGTGATACTGGCAACCGTGCTTCGCAAGGATGCCGTATTACTCAAGACGATCGCGAAGCGCAGTTGTCCACATAATTTGGGAACAAGCTTGTGGACAACCTGCGCATAGGCCTGCCAGGTGATTGATGCGACAGGCCTATCGTTCGCGGATGCGGTAGCGGGCAGCGGCACGGCACGTCGTGTGATGCAAGCCAACGGCCGTGCCCTTCAGCTGGATTTCACTGCGCCGTTTCACGACTGCGCAGCGACTCCGGCAGCCCGTACAGCACGATCAGCGCGCACACGAGGCTCATCGCGCCGATCACATACAGCGCCGGCGTCGTGCTGCCGGTCAGATCCTTCACGCGGCCCACCATCACCGGGCTCACGATCCCGCCGAGTTGCCCGAGCGTGTTGATCAACGCGATGCCGCCCGCGGCGCCCGCGCCCGTCAGCAGTTTCGGCGGCAGCGCCCAGAACGCCGGAATCGATGCGACCACGCCCGCGCCCATCACCGCGAGCGCGACCACCAGCAAGGCGGTCTGCTTGTCGAAGAAGCCCGCGGCGAAGAAGCCAAGCGCCGACATCAACAGCAGCCCGAACACGAACTTGCGCCGCTCGCCGCTCGCATCCGACAAGCGCCCGACGACCACCATGCAGATCGCGCCGCACACATAAGGCACCGCCGTCAGCAGTCCGACCACGGTGGGATTCTTCGTGCCCGCCACGTGAATCAGATGCGGCGCCCAGAAATTCAGACCATACGACGCAACCTGAATCAGAAAGTACACGAGCCCGAGCGTCAGGAAGCCCGGCGTTTTCAGCGCACCCATCAGCGAATGTCCGGTCGCGGCCGGGCGGCTTTGCTGCGCGATCTGCCCGGCGAGCAAGCTCTTTTCCGCCGACGACAGCCAGCCCGCATCGTCGATGCGATCCTTCAACAGCTTCAGCACCAGCACACCGAGCACGACGCACGGCAAGCCGCCGAGCAGGAACAGCCAGTGCCAGCCCGGCATGCCGAGCGCGCCGTCCATATGGCCGATCACGAGCCCCGCGAGCGGCGCGCCGATCAGCCCCGAAAACGCCGACGCGAGAAACAGCATCGACGTGATGCGGCCGCGATACCCAGTCGGAAACCATAGCGTCAGGTAGTACAGCACGCCGGGCGCGAAGCCCGCCTCCATCGCGCCGATCACGAAGCGCAGCCCATAGAACTGCCATTCGTTGTTGACGAACACCATCGCCGCAGTCGCGAGTCCCCACGAAATCATGATCCGCGCGATCCAGCGTCGCGCGCCGACTTTGAACAGGAACAGATTGCTTGGCACCTCGAACAGAACGTAGCCGATCACGAACAGACTCGCGCCGAGACCGTACGCGGTATCGGACAAGCCCAGATCGCTTTGCAGCTGGAACTTCGCGAAGCTGATATTGATTCGGTCGAAGAATGCGAACAGATAGCAGATCATGATGAGCGGCATCACTCGCCAGGCGACTTTGCGGATGATGGCCGCGAGACCGTCTGCGCCATGTTCACGGGTACTGCCCGCCACTACGCCCAGGTCACTCATGCTTGTCTCCAATGCCGGAATCGGCGGTGCCGTCCGGTCGTTTGATCGGTTGAGAGGTTGATCGTCGGGGTGCTGTTCAGATCTGCGATACGTAGTCGGGCGCCGGATGCAGGTCGCAATTGCGGCCCGCTTTGGCGAGTTGCCCCGGCACGTCGTGGCCGAGCAATGCAGGCAATCCGCGCGACAGCGCGAGCAGCTTCGGCAGATCGATCCCGGTCGGGATGCCCATTTCGTCGCACAGGTTCACGAGGTCTTCGGTGCAGATGTTGCCCGATGCGCCCGGCGCGAACGGACAGCCGCCGAGGCCGCCGAGCGCCGCGTCGAAGCGGCGTGCGCCGGCTTCGTAAGCGGCGAGCACGTTGGCGAGGCCAAGGCCGCGCGTGTTATGAAAATGCAGCGTGAGCGCCGCGGCCGGCAGCCGTTCGAGCACGCGCGTGACGAGTCGCGCGACCTGGCGCGGATTCGCCATGCCGGTCGTATCGGCGAGCGTGATGCCCGCGATGCCCATCTCGCGATAGGTATCGACGATGCCGATCACGCGGTCTTCGTCGATGCGGCCTTCGAACGGACAGCCGAACGCGGTCGCCACCGTCGCGTTGAGCCGCACGCCCGCGGCCATCGCGTGACGCACGATGTCGTCGAACGCCGCCAGCGACGACTCGCAGCTCATGCGCATGTTCGCGCGGTTGTGGGTCTGGCTCGCGGACATCACGAGGTTCAGCTCGTCGGCGCGCGCCGACAACGCGCGCTCGGCGCCCTTCAGGTTCGGCACGAGCGCGACGTAGATCACGCCGGCTCGCCGCTCGATCTGCCGGAACACGGCTTCGCCGTCGCGCAGCGCGGGAATCGCTTTCGGCGAGACGAACGAACCCGCCTCGATACGCGTGAATCCGCAGGTCGATAGCGCGTTGATCAGCGCGATCTTGTCGGCGGTTTCGACCCATGTGGGCTCGATCTGCAGGCCATCGCGCGGGGCGACTTCCTGCACGATCAGTGGGTCGAATGACGCGTCTTTGCGCGTGGAAAAGATCGGGGTATTCATTGCACGGCTCCTTCGCGGCGAAGCCGCTCGATGTCATCGTCCGCGAAGCCAAGCTCGCTGAGCACGCTGCCGGTGTGCTCGCCGAGCGTCGGCCCTTGCCAGCGCACTTCGCCCGGCGTGTCCGACAGCTTCGGCACGATGCCCGGCATCTTCACCGACGCGCCGCCCGGCAGTTGCGCCTGCAGCAGCATGTCACGCGCCTGGTAATGCGGATCGGCGACGATGTCGGCCACCGAATAGATGCGCCCCGTCGGCACTTCGGCGCGTTCGAGCGCGGCCAGCACGTCTTCGGTCGTGTGATGCGAGGTCCATGCGATGATCGCCTCGTCGAGCATGGCAACCTGCTTCACGCGGCCATCGTTGTGCGCGAGCGCGGGATCGTCGGCGAGATCGGGGCGGCCGATCAGATGCATCAGGCGTTTGAAGATCGGATCGCTGTTGCCCGCGATCACGACAAAGCCGTCGTCCTCGGTCCGATACGTGTTCGACGGCGCGATGCCCGGCAGCGCGCCGCCGCTGCGCTCGCGCACATGGCCGAGCAGGTCGTATTCGGGCACGAGGCTTTCCATCAGATTGAACACGCTCTCAACGAGCGACACGTCGACCACCTGGCCCTCGCCCTGCCCCGTCTTCACGCGCAATAGCGACATCAGCGCGCCGATCACACCGTGCAGCGAGGCAAGCGAATCGCCGAGACTCACGCCGACGCGCGCCGGTGCGCCGTCCACTTCGCCGGTCGTGTAGCGGATGCCGCCCATCGCCTCGCCGATCGCGCCGAAGCCGGGCCGGTCGCGATACGGCCCGGACTGACCGTAGCCGGAAATGCGCACCATCGTCAGTTTCGGGTTGAGCGAGTGCAGCACGTCCCAGCCGAGCCCGAGCTTTTCGAGCGCGCCGGGGCGCAGGTTCTCGATGACGACGTCGGCATCGGCGACGAGGCGCTTGACGACCTCGACGCCATCCGGCGATTTCAGATTCACGCAAACGGACTTCTTGTTGCGCGATTGCAGATACCACCAGAGCGACGTGCCTTCATGCAGCTTGCGCCATTTGCGAAGGGGGTCGCCGGTTTCGGGCGCTTCGATCTTGATCACGTCGGCGCCAAACTCGGCCATCAGGCGCGCGGCGAACGGCGCGGCGATGAGAGTGCCGATCTCGATGACGCGAATACCCTGCAGTGGTCCACCCATGTTGCTGTCTCCGAACTCGTTTCGTGTTGGAAGACAGCTTAGGAGCGGCGTGGCGGCGGCGTCCAACCGCAAATCGCCAACGACCGTTCGCGAACGACGAACGCTCAGTGGCGACGGCGGGCGCGGCCTGGAGGTTGAGTGGCGGCGGGAGCGGGTTCGGCTTGAGCGTCTGCTGCCGCTTCGCGCGCTTCGACCGTGCGCAGATGATCGAACAACAGCCGGCTCACCGGCGACAAGGCAGCGACATCGCGCACGACGAGAACGAGGCTGCGCTCGGCCCAATCGTCGTCGAGCGGCGTGCCGACGAGACCGAGCGGGTGCCCCATCAGCTGATACACCTTTCGCGGCAGCACGCCGACGCCCATGCCGGCCTGCACCATCCGGCACACCGCATCGAAGCCCGGCACGTGGATGCGCAGCCGCAGCGGCTTGCCGGCCTGGCGCGCGGCGAGGTGCGTGCGCGCGTTGATCGAGCTCGCCGAATGCAAGCCGACGTGATCGCCATCGAGCGTTTCGGCAAACGTGATGCTCTTGCGCGCCGCGAGCGGATGATCGTCGCGCATCACGATCACGAGCGAATCGTGCCGGTAGTGCTCGACGTGCAACTCGCGCGTATCGGCGTCGCCGGAGCAGATGCCGAGATCGGCGAGGCTTTCGTCGATGGCCTTGACGACGCCGCCGCTCGGCCGCTCCTCGAGGTCGAGCTTCACGCGCTCGTGCAGCGACTGGAACGCGCGCAGATCTTCGGGCAGAAATTCGACGATCGCCGACAGGTTCGCCATCATCCGCACATAGCCAAGCACGCCGCTCGCATGGCCGGCGAGTTCGATGCCGATGTTCTCGATGTCGCGCAGCACCCGGCGCGCGTGATGCAGCAGCGTCTCGCCCGCCGGCGTCAGCGTCATGCCGCGCGCGTTGCGCTGGAACAGCGACGCGCCGACGGCCTGTTCGAGTTCGAGCAGCCGCTTGCTCGCGGCGGATACGGCGATCGCCTCGCGCTCGGCGGCACGCGTGAGCGTGCCCTCTTCGAAGACCGCGAGAAACAGCTGCAGCGTGGTGAGGTCGAGCTTGCGGAGAAGGTTTTTGATGACCATGACGCGGCGAGGGAAGTTCAGTCAGTAATCATCATCCTCTACCTGGTGGCGCATCGCCAGTATCGGGCTGCCCGGTTCCCGCTGCGAGCAAGCCTTCACGACTTCCACGACGAACCCAGAATCATCGTGCAAAAATTCTCGCGATGATAATGCGGGTCTTTCAGTGCAAGCACGTCGGCCTTCACGTTGCCGAACGTCGTATGCGGTTTGTGGATCGTGCCGTGCGCGAACGCGTCGATGATGCCCTCCTTGAAGTGCGCGCCGCGCGGATGCGCATGCACGACCGCCTCGCGCTGCTGCTCGCTGAATTCGTCGTAGGCGAGGCCGAGCACGTCCATTTCGACTCCGGCGGTGACGAGCGCGATCACCGGCTTCATATGCTGCGGAACGCCCGGTGTCGTGTGCAGCGCGATCGAGGTCCAAACCTGCTCGATGTCAGCCTCGCCGATACGATGCCGCCGGAGAAAATCGCGCGCGGCGTTCGCACCGTCCACCTCGAAGCGCTCGTGCTCGCTGCTGTACGGCGCGACGAGCCCCATGTCGTGGAACATCGCGCCGATGTAGAGCAGCTCGGCGTCGTACTTCAGCTGCTTGCGTTGCCCGGCCAGCGCGCCGAACAGAAACACGCGCCGCGAATGGTGATACAGCAGCTCGGTTTCGGTGTCGCGCACGAGCTCGGTGGCTTCGCGCGCCATCATGCTGTCGGGAATCTGGATACCTGCGATCGTCGTCATGTGATGTTCTCCGTAGAGGGATGCGAATGAACGGGACGCGTGCTCTGGCTTCAAGGCACGTTTTGGTATGCTGGTCCGCGCGTCCGACGAACCCAGTATTGGCCAGCGCGCCGTCACGAACAATCGCCGCGAGCCGTTGAACACTGCCAACCGCACAGCGTTGACTGCCGTGGCGTGCCCTTCAGGTTCCCCGTCAAAGGAAGTCATTCGATGCCCACCGTCGCGATCGCGATCTTCCCAGGCGTGCAGGCGCTCGACGTCGCCGGCCCCGTGGACGTGTTCTCCGAAGCGAACCGCTTCGTCGCGCCCGCGCAGCGCTACGAGGTCAAGTTGCTGGCCGCGGACCCGACGCCGTTGCGCGCGTCGAACGGCATGACGCTGGTGGCGGACGCGACCTTCGGCGAGGCACGCGAGGCGTTCGATCTCGCGCTCGTCGCGGGCGGCCCCGCGCTGCCGCACGACGAAGTGCCCGACGCGCGCCTGCTCGACTGGCTCGCGAACGTCGCGACGCGCTGCACCCGCTACGGTTCGATCTGCACCGGCGCATTCGCGCTCGGTCACGCGGGCCTGCTCGATGCGCGCCACGTGACGACGCACTGGCAGCACGCGGCGCAACTCGCCGCGCAGTTTCCGCGCGCGCAGGTCGAGTTCGATCGCATCTATCTGCGCGACGGACCGCTCGTCACTTCGGCGGGCGTGACGGCCGGCATCGACCTGTCGCTCGCGCTGGTGGCCGAGGATCACGGTCCGCATATCGCACTCGCGGTCGCCAAACGGCTCGTCGTGTTCGCGCAGCGGCAAGGTGGGCAGTCGCAATTCAGCCCCTATCTGACCGCGCCCGCCGACGACACCTCGCCCGCCGCGAAAGTGCAGGCGCACGTGATGGCGCGCATCCATGACAGCTTCACAGTGAAGCAGCTCGCCGACGTCGCGGGCATGAGCGCGCGCAACTTCGCGCGCGTGTTCGTTCAGGAAACCGGCGTGACGCCGCATGAATTCGTCGAACGCGCGCGCGTGGATGCGGCGCGCAAGCTGCTAGAAAGCAGCGCGGCCGCGCTGAAGACGATCGCCTACGATTGCGGCTTCGGCACCGCGGATCGCATGCGCATCGTGTTCACGAAGCGGCTTGGCGTGACGCCGATGCAGTATCGCGAGCGTTTTCGGCCGGCCTGAAGACGGCGTGAGAAAATCGTCGACTCTGCAAATCAACGTTCACAAGGAACGACATGACCTCCTCTTCTCCGATTCGCGCGATCGTCACCGGTCATGCGCGCGGTCTGGGTGCGGCGCTCGCCGAACAACTGCTCGCGCGCAACGTCACGGTGCTGGGTCTGTCGCGCTCGCGGCATGCCGCGCTGAAGGCGCGTTTTGGCGCGCAGCTCGAAGAGATCGAGCTGCCGCTGGCC
>DATAQT010000308.1:0-18670 GCA_036264535.1 Paraburkholderia sp.
TGCGCAGTCGATCGCGTTGGTGCGCGAAAAGCTGCCGATTCCGCTAATCGGCGTCGAGCCGGGTGTCAAGCCCGCTGCGCTGCAATCGAAAAGCCGCGTCGCCGGCGTGCTCGCCACCCAGGCGACGCTGCGCAGCGCCCGCTTTCAGGGGCTGCTCGAGCGCTATGCCGCCGATTGCCGTTTTTTGTGCCAGCCCGGCCACGGGCTCGTGCAGGCGGTCGAGCGCTGCGACGTCGGCTCGGCCGAGTTGCGCGCGCTGCTGCGCAGCTACCTCCAGCCGATGCTCGACGCGGGTGCCGACACGCTGGTGCTCGGCTGCACCCATTACCCGTTTCTCGATGCGGCGATCCGCGAGATCGTCGGCGAGCGGCTCGCGCTGGTCGACACGAGCGTCGCGATCGCGCGTCAGCTCGAACGCGTGCTCGAGCAGCACGGCCTGCGCGCCGCCACGCCGGTCGCGGGCACGCCGCTGCCGCGCTTCTACTCCACCGACGACGGCGTCCATCAGCAACAACTGGCCGCCACGCTGCTGCAGATCGAGGCGGCGGTCGAGCAGGTGCTGATCGCGTCCCGCCGCACGGCCGCACCGGATTCCCGGGCCGCCTAGCACGTCGGACCGGCGCGCCGGCTCCGGCCGCTGACGGCGCTCACCGCCCTTCCGTCAGACGAAATCCATACTAAGCGTCTGGTTTTGTTACAAAAAACCGCACAGGACGCTTGCCAAACCGATCAAACAAAATGATAATAATTCGCATTAACGTTAGCTATGACGCCTGCCATGATTGTCTGTGTCTGCAAATCCGTTTCCGACCGCACAATCCGCTCCTCGATTGCGGACGGCATCGATTCGTTCGACGAGTTGCAGTTTGAACTCGGCGTCGCTTCCTGCTGCGGCAAATGCGAGGAATCCGTACGCGACGTGATGCTGCAAAGCGGCGTGTGCGCGAGCCGTTGCGGTGTCGGCGTCGTCGAGCATCAGCAGGTGCAGACCGTCGCGCAGGTCGTGCAAGTCACGTTCTACGAGCGCAAGGCCGCCTGAGTTCAACCTGGCGAGCCGGGCCCTGCACGTCCAAACGCTTCTATGCTTCACGCACATTTAATGCAACGCTTGATGCGGCGTTAATGTGCTGCATGTCTGCAACACACGGGCGGTACCGTCCGCCGTACTGCGTTATCCCACTGCCGTCAGCAAGCCAGTATTCGTACCAGCCAGCTACCCCGCTCATCCTTGAAAAGGAGTTCGAGATGGAATTGCTGATTGGTTTCGTGACTACTTTGTTTATTTCGCTGCTGATATTCCGAACATGACGATGTCCTGTCTGGCGCGCCGCCGCGGCAGCGCGCTGCCACACTGACCATGCAGGCTCCGCATCCCGTTTCCGCCGGCGCCACGCTGGCGTCGTCCACCCGACAGAATCCCCGCGCGCTGACGACCACTGCCGTGGTCGCCGCGGTTCACGTCGCACTGCTCGCCGTGATCATGACGCTGCGTCACGAGCCTGCGCAGGTCGCAATCGAATCGCACGTGATGAACGCCGAGCTGCTGCCGCCCGCGCCGCTCGCCGCGCCGGTCGCGCTGCAATCGATCGCGCCGCCGCCGCCCCAGCCAACGCCGCCCGTCCATACGAAGCCGAAAGTTCAGCCGAAGCCGACTCCGTCGCCCAAGCCGACGCCGACTCCGTTGCCGCAAGCCGCCGCGCCGTCGCCGACGCCGGTCGCCGCGCCTGATCCGACGCCGCCCGCGCCCGCCGCACCGGCGACACCACCCGCCGCGGCAGCGCCCGCGATCGGCAAGCCGACGATGGAAATCAGCGCGCCGAAGAACGTGTCGCACGTCGATTGCAATGTCGCCCAGCCGGATTACCCGCAGCTTTCAAAACGGCGCCACGAAACCGGCATCGCGTCCGTGCGGTTCGTGATCGGCCTGAACGGCAAGCTCGAAAACATCGAACTGGCGAAGAGCAGCGGGTTCAGCCGCCTTGACGATGCCGCGGTGGCCGCCGTGCATGCCAGCGCCTGCAAGCCCTATCTCGAGAACGGCCAGCCGATTCGGGCCGTGTTCACCCAGCCTTTCAACTTCAATCTGACCGATTGAAGCAGATTTTAAAAACAAGGAATTGCAATGCAAAACTACGGATTGGCGCACGTGTGGGCGCAAGGGGATTTCGTGACGCGCGGTATCGCACTCGCGCTGTTGATCATGTCGGTGATGTCGTGGAGCGTGATCGTCGTCAAAGGCTGGAACGTGATGCACCTGAAGCGTCTGACGAAGAATGCCGAGCAGGCGTTCTGGCATTCGGACGACCTCGCCGACGGTGTGAAGAAGCTCGGCGGCGGCGCCTCGACGCCGCACGACAACCCGTTCCTCGCCCTCGCGCTGTCGGGCCAGGAAGCGGCCGACCATCATCACCAGACGCAGCCGCATCTGCATGACCGCATGGACGTGTCGGACTGGATCACGCGCTGCCTGAAGGACACGATGGACGAAAGCGTCGCCCGCATGCAGAGCGGTCTCGCGATTCTCGCGTCGATCGGCAGCACGGCGCCGTTCGTCGGCCTGTTCGGCACCGTGTGGGGCATCTATCACGCGCTACTCGCGATCGGCGCGAGCGGCCAGTCGTCGATCGACCAGGTCGCGGGCCCGGTCGGCGAGGCGCTGATCATGACCGCATTCGGTCTGTTCGTCGCGATTCCGGCCGTGCTCGGCTACAACGCGCTCACGCGCGCCAACAAGGCGATCGTCGCGAAACTGAGCCGCTTCGCGCACGGCCTGCATGCATTCTTCGTGACGGGCGCGCGCCTGTCGTCGAGCAAGCGCGGCGACGGCCTGCGTCTGGCGACCCGCGCCAACTGATCGACGAGGCATTCCAATGGCAATGAGTCCTTTCGCCGGAGACGATGACGACGGCCTGATGAACGAGATCAACATGACGCCGCTCGTCGACGTGATGCTGGTTCTGCTGATCGTCTTCATGGTGACGATTCCGGTGATTCGTCACGCGGTCAAGATCGATCTGCCGCACGCGAGCAGTCAGAAGGAAGACACGAAGCCCGCGCAGGTGACGGTGTCGATCGATGCGGACGGCAACGTGCTGTGGGACAGCACCAGGGTCGACGACGCGGCCCTCGCCGCGAAGATCGCCGCGGTCGCGCAGGCGAGCCCTCAGCCGGAGCTGCACCTCGATGCGGACCGCAAGGTGCCGTACGAGAAGGTCGCGCAGGTGATGTCGGCCGCGCAGGCTGGCGGGTTGACGAAGATCGGCTTCGTCACGCAGCCGAAAGCGAAGTAACGGGTAACGCGGCACGCGGAGCAAGATGCGTGTCCGCATAAGAAAGCCCTTGAAACAGGGCCAAAAAGTAAAAGGCCTTCATCGTCGGATGAAGGCCTTTTTTTGTGCGCGCTCGGCGCATTCGGGCGGCGGGATCATTTGCCATCGGCCGAAGACTGATAGCTCTTGTCACCGCATGCGACGGCCGTGGTCGACACGGACAGCGCGGTCAGCCCTATCAGGCCCGCTATGATAGCGGCCATGAGTTTTCGCATAGGAGACTCCTTAGCGAAAGGGATTTCACTATATGCCTGTGCGCCCGCGCATTCAAGCAAACAGCCATTGAAAGTAATGATGACAGGCCACGCTTAAATGCTAAAAACGATTTGCGCCGCGCGGTAACGGCGAGCGGCGCACCCGTGCGCCCCCTGAGTTGCCACAGAGCCTTATAAAACCACCGCCGACGCAACGGCGGAAGCTGCTGCAACCGGTCCCTTCGCCGCCGCTTTTTCGCCGTGCATGGGACACTCGCCCATGATGTGCTTGCCCTCGTCCGGATCGAGCATCTCGACCAGATAATCGACGAATGCGCGCACGGCCGGCACCATCCCCTGCCGCGACACGAACACCGCGTACAACTGCGGCGTCGGAAAACTCCAGCCCGGCATCACCGGCGACAATTGCCCCGTTCGCAACGCGGCCCCATACATCATCTCCGGCAATGCGGCGATGCCGACACCGGCCAGCACCGCCTCGCGAATCGTCATCAGGTCGGCGGTCACGAGGCGCGGCTCGTGTTCGTGCGCATGGCGCGTGCCGTCGGGCGAGATCAGGTTGTACACGTGGCGGCCGTCGCTGGTCGGTACGTCGAGCGTTTCGAAGCGGTTCAGATCAGCTGGCGTGAGCGGCGGCGCATTCTGCTGCAGCAGGCTCGGCGAGCCGACCAGCATCTGCTCGGTGCGCCACAGCGGCCGCACGACGATGTTCGCGTTTTCCGGCGGATCGGAACGCACGCGCAGCGCGACGTCGATGGAATCCTCGAACAGGTCGACCACGCGATTCGTCACGCGCATTACGACGCGCACCTCCGGATAGCGGTGCATGAATTCCGGCAGGATCGTCGACAGGATCGTCTGCGAGATCGTGACCGGCACGCTCACGCGCACCGTGCCACGCGGCGACGAGCGCAACTGCTGCACGACATTGACCGCCGCCTGTGCTTCGCTGAGCATCGCCTGACAGTGCTGATAGAACAGCTGGCCCGCTTCGGTCAGCGCGAGCTTGCGCGTCGAGCGCTGCAACAGGCGCACGCCAAGCGACGCCTCCAGCTCCGTGAGCCGGCGTGACAGCCGCGACTTCGAAATGCCCAGCACCCGCTCGGCGGCGGAGAATCCGCCGTGTTCCACGACCTGCGAAAAGTACATCAGGTCGTTCAGATTGTGTGAATCGATCTTCATCTCATCGTTCCATTAACAGAACAATCCATTGCCGAAGGGCGGCTGGCACCGCGAAAAACGGTCCCTATAATAGCTCCATGTTTCAAAAATAATGCTATTCCCCATTTTTCGAGGTGATATTGATGAGTACGTCACGCACGATCGAACGCACTTTCCCGTCGGTTCGCACGGTAGAAGGCGGCGGATTTGTCGTCCATCGGCCGTTTCCGACGCGTCTGTTGATGGATTTCGATCCGTTCCTGCTGCTCGACGAAATGGGGCCGGTCGACTATGCGCCGGGCGAAGCCATGGGCGCGCCCGACCATCCGCATCGCGGCTTCGAGACGGTCACCTATGTGCTCGAGGGCCAGTTCGGCCACAAAGATTCGGCGGGCCACTCGGGCACGTTGCACGCCGGCGACGTGCAGTGGATGACCGCGGGCGCGGGCGTCGTGCATAGCGAAATGCCGGACCCGGAATTCACGCGCACCGGCGGTCGCGTGCACGGCCTGCAGCTATGGGTGAATCTGCCGCGCCGCGACAAGATGATCGCGCCGCGCTATCAGGAGATCCCGTCGATGCGCATTCCGGTCGCGACGGCCGAAGACGGCAAAGTGCGCGTGAAAGTGATCGCCGGCGAGGCGCTCGGCGTCAAGGCCGCGATCGAGACACGCACACCGATCCTGTATCAGCATTTCTCGCTGCAGCCGGGCGCGACGATCCGCCAGCCGGTGCCGGCCGACTATCGCGTGTTCGCGTATGGCCTGTCCGGCAAGGGCGTGTATGGCGAAGGCGACGCGCGCACCAACCTCGACGCGCGCACGATGGTCGTATTCGCCAACGACGGCGACGCGGTGACGTTCACGGCCGGCGCAGAACCGCTCGAAGTGCTGCTGCTCGGCGGCGTGCCGCTGAAGGAACCGGTGGTGCGCTATGGCCCGTTCGTGATGAATACCGAGGACGAGATCCGCCAGGCGGTGGTCGACTATCAGGCGGGGCGGATGGGCGAGATTACGCATTGATAGACATTGTTCGGCGCTGACGGGCCGGCGCGCGCCGCCGGCTTCTCACGCGCCACGAAACCTCCCGCTTCGAGGCGCGAACGCCGCTAAATTCGTTCACAATAACGGCTCATGTCGCGCGGCGCGCATTGATTGCCACGGGCCGCGACGCGCGACGCTTCTTCCCCCCTGCACAGGAGCGCGCATGGCAGAGTCCACCGTCACCGCCCACATCGGTTCGACGAATTTCCAGGTCATGTTCGACGACGGCAAGCACACATGGCTCGCCGACGAACCCGAATCGCTCGGCGGCGGCGATCGCGGTCCGACGCCCGTCTCGCTGCTGCTGTCGAGCCTCGGCGCGTGCACGTCGATCACGCTGAAGATGTATGCGCAGCGCAAAGGCTGGCCGCTCGCGAACGTACGCGTCAAACTGTCGATGGAAACCGGCGACGCGGGCTCGACGATCGATCGTCAGATCATGCTCGACGGCGAGCTGTCCGACGAGCAGCGGGAGCGGCTTTTGCAAATCGCCAATGCGTGCCCGGTGCACAAGATCCTCACGAACACGATCTCGATCCGCTCCTCGCTTGCCGTCGCGTGACGCGAGCATAGGGCGGCCGGTCGCCGGCCAATCGGGCTACGGGTATTGCAACATTGTCATAGGACGCAGTCGTCTTGAATTTCGAACACCTCATTCAGATCAACGATCCGTTGAATCCCTTCGTCGAATCGATGACCCGCGCGCAGTTGTGGGAAGGGCTGGTGCTGCGTGCCGAGCAGCCACAGCTGTTCGTGATGGGTCTCGACAGCTGCACGATCCTGTCGCGTGACGGCAATGTGCTCGAGCGCGAGCTGCACTATGGCCAGGCCACCGTGCGCGATCGCGTCACCCTCGAGGAAAGCCAGAGCGTGCGCTACGACATCCTGCCGACCGCCGAGTACGTCGGCGGCTCGCTGACGATGACGATCGAGCAGCCCGACGAGCTGCAACTGTTCCTGCGTTTCGAGTACGCGACCACGCTGCCCGTCTCGACCGATCAGGACGCCGTGCAGACGCAGGAGATCGTCAAGTCCGCGTATCGCGAGAACGACATCGACACGGTGCGGTTGATCCGCCAGTACGTCGCGACCAAACAGGAATCCGGACCGTTGCACTGACACTTCGCGCGGGCGCCCTGCCCGCGCTGTCGCGGGCCATGTCCAGGATGGCCTCCAGGAGTCGTCCGCCTGCACTTTCATTTAGCTATCAGAAGCCGAATCCGATCAATTTCCAGTTCTTGTGAATAGGAATGGTTATCATTTAGAATCATTCCATCGAATCGACGAACAAGCTAAAACGAATGACCGATATGACTCGCTCCTCCACGCTCAGCCTGCGCCGCTCGGCGGCCGCGCTAACCAGCCGCCCGAAATCGTCGACGACGGCCGTACCCGTCGCGCAGCGCGCCACCGGGTCGGGCGAAACGTCGGACCGGGTCGTGCGCAGCGACGCGCTGCTGCAAGGGCATAGTCACATCAGCATCGTGCACAACGGCGAGACCTACCAGCTGCGTGCGACGCGCCTGGGCAAGCTGATCCTGACGAAGTAACAACGCAACACGCGGTAAGTACCAGGTATTGTGGGGACCACCTCCCAGAGAGGTGTTAGGCATTAGCCAGCCACGACGGCTTGCACGCGAGAATTAGACCCCTTCGTGCAGACACCAAGCCAGCCGTCGCAGCAAGCCAGGCCGCTTTTTTGGTTCTCACTCGTTGAAAATGAAAAAGCCGGGGGATGGCAACATCCCCCGGCTCTTTTTTGCTTGCGCCTGCGTTCGCACGCTACACGGGCTAATGCATTACTTCGAGGCCCAGCCCCAGAACATCAGCCACCACGCGCTATTGACGACCGCCAGCGCCGCGACGAACCACAGCATCGCCAGCGCGCGCTGCGCGAAGCGCTCGCTATAGCGGCGCGTGACGAGCCACGCGAGCCACGCGCTCCACGCGCTCGCAATCACGAGAATCGCGATGCGCAGATCCGACGCCCACCACAGCGGCACGTGCTCGGCGCGCAGCAGCGACAGCGTCGTCGCCGACAAACCGAGGAACACGCCCGCCCCCGCGATCGGAATCAGCCCCTGCGTCAGATGATGCAGCCGCGTGGCGCTAAAACGCCCGAGCATGCGCGTCGCGCCCGTCAGCAGCAACAGCAGCGCGGTGCCGTAGACGAGCGCCGTCGCGAGGATATAGCCGATCAGCAGCGAGCCGTCGAGCCACGAGAACACGTCGTTCTGGTCGGGGTAATGCGTGAACAGGTACCACGGCGCGTTGGTGTCGAGCGGCCATGTGATGTCGTGATCCACGAGCCACGTCGCGGCGAACATCTTCAGATCGATGAACCAGCGCGACGCGGTCCAGTGGAACGCGCCGATCGCGATGCCGAGCAGGCCGTACAGGATCAACGCGGTGTCCCACGGGTTCGCGTTCTTGTCGCCCAACTGCACGACTTCCGTCGACGGCTTGCGCCACGTCAGCGCGATCGCGTCGCGATGACCGCTACAGCGGCCGCACATATGGCAGTCCGCCGCGCCCTTCATGTTGCGCAACGGCACGAGCGGCGCGCAGTTGATCGGAATCACGCGATGCCCGTGCTCACCGTTCGTGTACGAGCGGCGCCAGGCGTCTTCGTCGACCTTGTAGTGAAACGGCGCGAGCCGCGACAGAAGCGAAAAGACCCCGTTGACGGGGCACAGGTATTTGCACCAGACGCGCTTCTCGCGTCCGTACAGCAGACCGATCACGATCGCCGCGAAGGTCGAGCCACCGAGCACCAGCAACACCGCTTTCGGATACTGGTAGACGCTCACCATCTGCCCGTAGATCGTCGTGATGCCGAATGCGACGAAGGGCCAGCCGCCCCAGCGCATCCAGTGCGGAATCGCGCGG
Organism: Paraburkholderia sp.; assembly: GCA_036264535.1. GTDB lineage: Bacteria > Pseudomonadota > Gammaproteobacteria > Burkholderiales > Burkholderiaceae > Paraburkholderia. The sequence goes on from DATAQT010000308.1 coordinate 8,638, forward strand.
CCGCGGCCGAATCTGCTCGCGAATTCGGCAAGCGCGCCTTCCGGACACAACACGCCGCACCAGACGCGGCCGAGCATCACCATCGACAGCAGCACGAAGGGCCACCAGATGCCCCAGAACACGAACTGCGCCGCGAGCGTCAGGTTGTTCCACAGATGCGCGCTGTCGTCCGGCAACGGCATCAGCGCGGGCACGATGATCAGGAACGCGTACACCGCGACCACGATCCACTGGATGCCACGGATCAACGCGCCGTGTCGTTGCATCCACTGGCCGGCCGCCGCGAGGCGACCCGACCGGGGAGCGGTCACGGTGCTCATGCCGCGCGCCCTGCCGCCTGCTGCGCGGGCTTGCGATTGGCTCGGCGCACGAGCAGATAAACGACCGCCCAGTACACGGCATAGGCAATCAGGTTCATCAGCGCCGGATGTGCGCGATAGCCGGTCAGCGTCGCGACGAGTGAACCGAAGGTGCTCGAATCATCGAGAATCGCCGACGAATTCCACAACTGGTCGACGAGCGTCGGCAGGATTTCCTTGTCGATCAGCTTGTCGACGCCGGTCTGGAACAGGCCTGCGCCGAGGAACAGCAGCATGATTTCGGTGACGCGGAAAAAGACCCGCCACGAGAAGATCTTGCCGCCGAGTTGCAACAGGTAGAAGGTCAGGAACGCGAGCGCGAGGCCGATCGCCACCGCGAGCATCTGGCTGCCGTCGACATGACCCGACTGGCCGAAGCCGAGGCCGTAGAGGAAGATCACCGTTTCGCTGCCTTCGCGCGCAATCGCCAGTGCGACCAGCACGGCGACGCCCCACCAGTTCGAATCGCGCTGACTCTTTTGCAGCGACTGTTCCATGTCACGTTTCAGCGTGCGGCCGTGCTGCTTCATCCACAGGACCATCTGCACGATCAGCACGCAGGCGACGAGCACCATCGCGGTCTGGAAGTAATCCTGCGCATCGCCGGAGAGCACCTCGGTGAAGCCCACCAGCGCCGCGCCGAGCGCCACCGCCGCGATCACGCCGGCCGCCACGCCGCCCCACAAGTACGGCAAGCCTCGGCGCGCGTCGGCGTCGCCATTTTTCAACCACGCGTACAGGATGCCGACGACCAGCAGCGCCTCGACACTTTCCCGCCACACGATGAACAGAATCTGACCCATTCAAGCTCTCCCTTCAATCCTTCTACTGCCCGCTTCCGTTGCCTCGCGCGAACGACAGCGCTCGCTTCGTGCGGCGCCCTCACGTTCGCGTTCGATCGAGACCACTGCTTACTTCGCGACGATCACGCCCTGCGCCTGCTGGTGGAAATCGTCGAAAAACTTGTATTCGCCCGGCTCCAGAGGAGCGATCACGACGAACGAATCGGCGCCCGGCGCCAGCACCTTCTCTTTACGCAACTGCACGCTTTCGAATTCGGCCGCGCCCTTGCCGGTGTTACGCACTTCGATCTTGATCCGCTGCCCTGCCGGCACTTCGATGCGGGCCGGGTTGAGCTTGCCGTCGTTCATCTCGAGCTTGAAGGTCGGCAGGTCGGCTGCGTGAGCCGTGGCCGCCAGGCAAAACGTGGCGGCAAGCATCGCGATCTTTCGGTTGATTCCCATTGGCCTTTCCGGAAAACGCGACGCGCCGACGTCGGATGAGACACCGAACGTTCGCGCGCCGTCTGCTGCATTCACTGATATGTTGATCGAGCGTATTGGCACCGGGCGCCGATCAGTACCCGCCCTTCTTGCCGATGCCGGCGAAGGCGAAATCATATTCGAGCGTGATCGGCTTGAACCACGGACCCACGCCGGTTTCCTTGTCGATGTGGCGGCCGAACGCCATGTGACCCATCTGCATCGGCGGTTCGACGATGAGCTTCAGGTGGTATTTGCCGGGGCCTTGCAGCTTGACGTTGTCGCCGTAATGCGGACCGTCGTTCGCGACCATCGGCATCAGGTCGCCCTTCAACGTCTGGTTGGAGCCGGCCTTCGTCAGCTCGTAGTGCACCTGCAGATATGGCATCCAGTCGCCTTCGGCGAAGCCGGTCGGATTGTTCTTGACTGCGTGGATGTCGGACTCGAGGTGGATGTCCGAATCCGACGCCTTGCGCATCATGCCTTCAGGTTCCATCGTGATCGGCTGCAGATAGACCGCGCCGATTTCCATGCCGCCCTGGATCTGCTGCTTGCCGATCGGATATTCGGCGGCCGAAGCCGACAGCGCCGCGACTGCGGCTGCCGCTGCCGCGCCGCCGCGCACCAAAGAAGAAATCCGCATTGAAACTCCTTGTTTTTATCAGACTGGAATCGATTCATTGGAACAGCGCACCCAGAAGCCAGTTGCGAATTTAAATGCGAACCATTCTCAATATTGGGCGAGTTTATCATCGATCGCGGACGAGAACAAACCTGCGAGCACGCTCGGCCTGATGCCGTCAGGGTCTTAAGGCTCGCTTAAGAAAGGCGGTACGCGAGAAGCAGACAGCGACGGAATGGGTCACGGCCGGGATGGCCGCGCCGACGGCTCGAGCGAGAGCTCAAGCGCCGGCAGCGTGGGAGATGCGCGGCGAATGGCCGCGCTTTTCATGATGGACCAAAGCGAGGGATAAACGGGTCCGTTACTCGACGCCCGACACGTGGTCGCCGACGTTGGCGCCGAACACACGCTGACGCAGTAGCGCCAGTTGGTCGCGGGTCTGCGCGGCCTTCTCGAATTCGAGATTTTTCGCGTGCTCCATCATCTGCTTTTCGAGGCGCTTGAGCTCCTTGGCGAGCTGCTTCTCGGACATGTCCTCGAACTTCGCGCGGGTCTGCTGCTCCTTCAACTCGGCGCGCGCTTCGTCGACGTTGTACACGCCGTCGATGATGTCGCGAATCCGCTTGACCACCCCACGCGGCGTGATGCCGTTCTCGGCGTTGAACGCGATCTGCTTCGCGCGGCGCCGCTCGGTTTCGTCGATCGCACGACGCATCGAGTCGGTGATCTTGTCCCCGTACCGGATTGCCTTGCCGTTCACGTTACGCGCCGCCCGGCCGATGGTCTGGATCAGCGAACGCTCGGCGCGCAGGAAGCCTTCCTTGTCCGCGTCGAGAATCGCGACGAGCGACACCTCCGGAATATCTAGCCCCTCACGCAGCAGGTTGATCCCGACCAGCACGTCGAACGTGCCCAGACGCAGATCGCGGATGATCTCGACGCGCTCGACCGTGTCGATATCGCTGTGCAGATAGCGCACCTTGACGCCGTGGTCGGCCAGAAATTCGGTCAGTTGCTCGGCCATCCGCTTGGTCAGCGTCGTGACCAGTACGCGGTCGCCGGCCTTGACGCGCTCGTTGATCTCGCCGAGCACGTCGTCGACCTGGCTGCGCGCCGGCCGTACCTCGATTTCGGGGTCGACGAGGCCGGTCGGGCGCACCAGCTGTTCGGCGACCTGTCCCGACGTCTTCTTTTCGTAGTCGGCGGGCGTCGCCGACACGAACACGACCTGGCGCATCTTGCGCTCGAACTCGTTGAATTTGAGCGGCCGGTTGTCGAGCGCCGACGGCAGCCGGAAGCCGTAGTCGACGAGGTTTTCCTTACGCGCGCGGTCGCCGTTGTACATCCCGTTCAACTGACCGATCAGCACGTGCGATTCGTCGAGCATCATGATCGCGTCGGGCGGCAGGTAATCGACGAGCGTCGGCGGCGGCTCGCCCGGCGCCGCGCCCGAGAAGTGCCGCGAGTAGTTCTCGATGCCCTTGCAGAAACCGAGCTCCTGCAGCATTTCGAGATCGAAGCGGGTGCGCTGCTCGAGCCGCTGCGCCTCAACGAGCTTGCCTCCGCTATAGAAAAACTCGAGCCGGTCGCGCAGTTCGGCCTTGATCGTTTCGACGGCACGCAGCACGGTGTCGCGCGGCGTCACGTAGTGCGACGACGGATACACGGTGAAGCGCGGAATTTTCTGCCGCACGCGGCCGGTGAGCGGATCGAATAGCTGTAGCGATTCCACTTCGTCGTCGAACAGCTCGACGCGCACCGCCATCTCGGCGTGCTCGGCCGGGAAGATATCGATCGTGTCGCCGCGCACGCGGAACGAGCCGCGCTGGAAGTCGGCCTCGTTACGGCTGTACTGCATCGCGATCAGCCGCGCGATGACGTCGCGCTGGCCGAGCCGGTCGCCGGTGCGCAACGTGAGAATCATCCGATGGTATTCGGACGGATTGCCGATACCGTAAATCGCCGACACCGTCGCAACGATCACCACGTCGCGCCGCTCCATCAGGCTCTTGGTCGCCGACAGCCGCATCTGCTCGATATGCTCGTTGATCGACGAGTCCTTCTCGATGAACAGGTCACGCTGCGGCACGTACGCTTCCGGCTGGTAGTAGTCGTAATACGAAACGAAGTACTCGACTGCGTTGCGCGGAAAGAATTCGCGGAATTCCGAGTACAGCTGAGCGGCGAGCGTCTTGTTCGGGGCGAACACGATCGCCGGGCGGCCGAGCCGCGCGATCGTGTTGGCCATCGTGAAGGTCTTGCCCGAGCCAGTCACGCCGAGCAGCGTCTGGAACGCGAGACCGTCCCCGACGCCTTCGACGAGCGTCTCGATGGCCGTGGGCTGGTCGCCGGCGGGCGGATACGGCTGGTAGAGCTTGAACGGCGAACCTTCGAACGCGATGAATCTGGATTCGTCGAGCGTATCGTCGGCTTCAGTCAGATGGTGTTCGGACATGAGGGGCGGCACCGGGGCCTTGGGCAAAGAATCATTCTAACGGGTTGCGGAAAGCGACGATCGAGCGGGGTTACGTAGGGCGGCGCCGGGCGCCACGGTGGCCGCGTGTTATGGCCCTTTGTGGGTTTGCGCCTTCGCCGTAGCCACGTACGTTCGAATTCCTCACTGCCACATGGCCCCGCAGTGCCTATTTTTCAATCAGATAATTCCTTTTTTGGCCATCTGGCGGTCCGAAAAACACGCCCGGATTCGTTACAATGCGAAGTTGCGCTCGCTCGCCGCTGCCCGCAGGCCGTCCTGTTTTCACGTTTGGTCGAAGTCACGCCACACACGCGAAACGACAGCGCCGTTCCAGCTGGGGCCGCCCGCGCGTGAAGCCGCCCTCTTTTCACTACTGCTGCCCACCCATCATGTCTCTGTTCTCAGCCGTCGAACTTGCTCCCCGCGACCCGATTCTGGGCCTGAACGAAGCCTTCAACGCCGATACGCGCGCCACCAAGGTCAACCTCGGCGTTGGCGTGTACTTCAATGAAGAAGGCAAGATTCCGCTGCTACGCGCCGTGCGCGACGCGGAAAAGGCTCGCGTCGAAGCTGCGCTGCCGCGCGGCTATCTGCCGATCGAAGGTATCGCCGCTTACGATGCCGCCGTGCAAAAGCTGCTGCTCGGCAACGACTCGCCGCTGATCGCGGCCGGCCGCGTCGTCACGGCGCAGGCGCTGGGCGGCACGGGTGCGCTGAAGATCGGCGCGGACTTCCTCAAGCGCGTGAATCCGAACAGCAAGGTCGCGATCAGCGATCCGAGCTGGGAAAACCACCGCGCGCTGTTCGAAGGCGCGGGCTTCGTCGTCGAATCGTATCCGTACTATGACGCGCCGACGCACGGCGTGAACTTCGACGGCATGCTCAGCGCCCTGAACAGTTACGCGGCGGGCACGGTGGTCGTGCTGCATGCGTGCTGCCACAACCCGACCGGCGTCGATCTCAGCGTCGAGCAGTGGAAGCAGGTCGTCGAGGTGGTCAAGGCACGCAACCTCGTGCCGTTCCTCGACATCGCCTACCAGGGCTTTGGCGACAACATCGAAGCGGACGCGGCAGCCGTGCGTCTGTTCGCGGCGCAGGAACTGAACGTGTTCGTGTCGTCGTCGTTCTCGAAGTCGTTCTCGTTGTACGGCGAGCGCGTCGGCGCACTGTCGATCATCACCGCGAGCAAGGAAGAATCGGCGCGCGTGCTGTCGCAACTGAAGCGCGTGATCCGCACCAACTACTCGAACCCGCCGACGCACGGCGGCTCGGTGGTCGCGGCGGTGCTCGCGTCGCCCGAACTGCGCGCGACGTGGGAAAGCGAACTGGGCGAAATGCGCGACCGCATCCGCGCGATGCGCAACGGCCTGGTCGAGCGTCTGAAGGCAAGCGGCGTCGATCGTGACTTCAGCTTCGTGAACGCACAGCGCGGCATGTTCTCGTACTCGGGTCTGACGGCACCGCAAGTGGACCGCCTGCGCGAAGAGTTCGGGATCTATGCGGTCGGCACGGGCCGCATCTGCGTGGCTGCGCTCAATACGCGCAACCTCGACGTCGTCGCGAACGCGATTGCTCACGTGTTGAAGTGAGGTGATTCGCGGCGCGGAAACTCGCCGCGCCAGTGCCGCCTGTAGAAACGGCGCCCTTTTCAGAAAAGGGCGCCGTTTTTTTATTTCCTGACTGTTCGGCCTTGGCGGCACAGCGTCGGCTCTGTCAGTGGGAAATCAGCGCGAGTCCCGATGAATATCGTGGGTGACGAACCCGGCATCGTTATCCGGCATGTCGAGCCAGTCGGGGTGCTCAAGCGAACGGCGAATATCTTCGAGACCGCTTCCCCAATGCTCACGCATCGTCGACAGACCGAACTGGAAGTCCTTGTAGTGTCCTTCGTATTCCTTATGCCGGTAGATCAGGTGCATCACGTTGTAGCGCTTCGAACACGACAGATCCTCGGCCAGCTTGCACCACGGATCGTCGCGCTGTTCGACCGGCACACGATCCAGCACCTCGCGCAATACGTGGCGGAAACGCTGCGAGCGCTGCAGCATGTCGGTCACGAGACGCGTGCGGCTCGAATACTGGATGTCTTTCATGCGCCCCTGCACGTCGGTGATGTTGTCCGGCACCGGCCCGATCGCACTCCATAGATCGACCTGAAACGCGAGCGTGTCGCGGCGCGGAGTGGACTGGAGCACCTCGTAGAGCGGCGTATTCGACATCAGACCGCCGTCCCAGTAGAACTGACCGTCGATCTCAACGGCCGCGAAACCCGGTGGCAACGCGCCTGACGCCATGAAATGCTCGGGCCTGAGCGTGACGTGCGTATTGTCGAAGTACGCGAAATTGCCCGTGCCGCAATTGACCGCCCCCACTGACACGCGTATTTCGCCCGAATTGATCCGGTCGAAATCACACAGCGACTCTAGCGTGGCCTTCAGCGGCGTGGTGTCGTAGTAGCTCGCCAGTTGCGGCGGACCGGACACCGTGGGCAACGGCGGCGGGAAGCGCGGCACGAAAAAGCCCTTTTGCCCTTCGACGATCGCGCTCATCGCCTGCGCTGCCGTAAATGCCTTGCGCACCGCTTCGCTCGAATTGAACAGCGCGTGCTCGACCGAAGCCGGCAACGGCGGCCCGAACGCCGGCTGGCAGATCGTCTCCCAGAATTGCAGCAGACGCTCGACGCGCTTTTCTGGCGGATTGCCCGCGATGATCGCCGTATTCAGCGCGCCGATCGAAATGCCCGCGATCCAGTTCGGTTCGATGCCGGCTTCATAAAGTCCCTGAAAGACGCCGGCCTGATAGGCCCCCAGCGCGCCACCACCTTGCAGCATCAGCGCGACGGTTTCGTAGTTGGGCAACCGGAGATGCCGGTGCGGACGGGCGGCGGCCGATGAACCCGCGCCCTCCCCGTCGCCGGACACGCCCACGCGCGCCCGCTTCAGATTGCGTTGCGCCACGGGCCGCTCCTTAGTGCATGTACCAGCCGTGGCTCACCACGAACGACTGGCCGGTCAGCGCCGCCGTCGGGAACGTCGACAGGAACAGCACGGTCTGCGCGACGTCTTCGACCGTCGTGAAGATGCCGTCTACGGTGCCGCCCAGCATCACGCGCTTGATCACGTCCTCTTCGCTGATACCGAGTTCCTTCGCCTGCTCGGGGATCTGCTTGTCGACGAGGGGCGTGCGCACGAAGCCCGGACACACGACGTGCGAACGCACGTTGTGCGCAGCGCCCTCTTTGGCGAGCACGCGCGACAGGCCCAGCAGCGCATGCTTCGCTGTCACATATGCGGACTTCAGCGGCGAGGCCAGATGCGAGTGGACCGAGCCCATGTAGATCACGACGCCGCCGCGATTGTCCTTGTACATGTGCTTGAGCGCCGCCCTGGTGGTCAGGAACGCGCCGTCCACGTGAATGGCCTGCATCTTCTTCCAGTCCGAGAACGAATAGTTTTCGATCGGATTGACGATCTGGATGCCGGCGTTGGAAACGAGAATGTCGATCGAGCCGAATTCCTCGGCGACCTTGTCGATACCCTGGTTCACGGCGTCTTCGTTTGTCACGTCCATTGCGACGCCGATTGCCTTGCCGCCTCCCTTTCTGATTTCTTCAGCCACGGCGTTGGCGCCGTCCTGGTTCAGATCGGCGATCGCGACCGCCGCGCCCGCGGCCGAAAGAGTCAACGCGATCTGCTTGCCGATGCCGCTCGCAGCGCCAGTGACGACGGCGACCTTGCCGTTCAGATTCGTGTTCAGAGACGACATCCAGAACCTCCATGCAGTTGATGAGCAATGAGACCACAAGACCGCGCGCGGCGTGAAGTCGGCCAAACGGCATAGACCGTTCGTCGGATGCAGCGCGGCGACCGACTTTGCTATTGTGCATGAACCCTGTGAACGACATAGGTAAAACGCACATGAAACCGGATCTCTTTAAACTGGACGCTTTCGGGCTGAATTCGGGCTCCATTCCCGTGGCATCACCAACCAGGAGACATGCATGAATTATCGACGTCTGGGCCGCTCCGGCCTGCAAGTGAGCGAGTTGTCCATCGGCTCATGGGTCACGTACGGCAACCAGGTGGATCACCGCGCCGCGCGCGAATCGCTTGCCGCGGCGCGCGACGCGGGCGTCAATTTCTTCGACAACGCCGAGGTCTACGCGGGCGGCAAATCCGAGGAAATCATGGGCCATGCATTGAAGGAGCTCGCCTGGCCGCGCGTGAGCTACGTCGTGTCGACGAAATTTTTCTGGGGGCTCAACGAAGCGCCTAACCAGTATCACACGCTGAACCGCAAATACCTGATGAACGCGATCGACAGCTCGCTCAAGCGACTGCAACTCGATTATGTCGATCTCGTGTTCTGTCATCGTCCGGACCCGAACACGCCGGTCGAGGAAACGGTATGGGCGATGAGCGACATGATCGCGCGCGGCAAGGCACTGTACTGGGGCACCTCGGAATGGAGCGCCGACGAGATTCGCGCCGCTTATGAAATCGCCGAGCGGCATCATCTGCACAAGCCGGTCATGGAGCAACCGCAATACAACCTGTTTCACCGCAAGCGCGTCGAGCAGGAATACAAGCGGCTCTATGAGGACATCGGCCTCGGCCTCACGACGTGGAGTCCACTCGCATCGGGCCTGCTCACCGGCAAATATCGTGAAAGCGTGCCCGCCGACAGTCGCGCGCAGTTGCAGGGTTATGACTGGCTGCGTCAGCAGCTCACCGATCCGACGAGAAACAATGTAGTCGGCCAACTCGGCGCCGTCGCCGACGAACTCGACTGCACGGTCGGTCAGCTTGCGATCGCGTGGATTCTGAAGAATCCGAATGTCAGCACGGTGATCACGGGCGCATCGCGGGTCGATCAGATCGGCGAAAACATGCAGTCCGCCGAGGTGGCCGAGCGCATCACGCCGGAGATCAAACAGCGGATCGAGGAGATCATCGGCGACGCGCACGAGTAAGCGCGCGCCGCGCCAGACACTGGGCGGATAACCGGGCACGCGGTCGCGTACAATACGCGGCGGCGCGGAAACGATTCTAACATGCTGGAAGCCTTAGCCAGTAAGGCTTTGGCGGATATCCGAAGCCTGTAAAAAACGGCCATTCGATAGCGTTTGGGCAATCGATGGGCAATTGCCGCGCTTTCCCCGCCAAAAACGGCTCCCGAACGACGATTCGCGGGCCGTTTTTTTACGTCTGTCGTCGCGGATTGTACGCGGGCAGACGATCACGCCATCCGCCGTCCGATCCCCTTCCAGCGGTTCGATGCCGATTCATTCCGCATCAAAACACCCTCCCCCGTA
>DATAQT010000336.1:0-12196 GCA_036264535.1 Paraburkholderia sp.
GAACAGGACCGTGAAACGACTCCACGCCGATGATAGTGCGGATTGCCCGTGTGAAAGTAGGTAATCGTCAGGCTCCTCACCCCGTCAGAAACCCCACCCGAAACGGTGGGGTTTTTGCGTTTACGCGCCGATATCGCGCGCTTCATCACTTTCCAGTTCGCAGCGCATCCGCGTAGCCCGTCAGTTCCAGATAGGCGCGCCCTAGATCAGTGCCCTTTTCGTCCCACGCGGTCAGCACTTCTCCTCCAAAAAACGCTAAGCCCGCTTACGCGCCGGTGCCCGATCGGATCCGCCCGCGATAAAGCGGTCGAGCCTTTCACTGGCCTCGGTAATCGCCCAAAGCGGAGCGCGATGCAGTTGCCGATCGTAACGGGTTGCGATCGATGCAAATAGCTCGAACCCCGCATCGTCCAGCTTCCACTCGTCGCGTTCCCGACCGGCGTCGAACACTATCGCCGAGGCACGGTCCGCGGCGTGGAGCTCTTCATGGCTCATCGAACCGAAGCCGGCATCGGCCAGGTAGCTGGTCAGCATCATGATCTGCGTGAGCGTCTGCGCGTCGCTTTTCGTGCCGACGCCGCGGCGCAGTGCGTCGAGCGACAGATGAACCCGCAACGCGAGATCGTCGGCGATCTGACGCGCGATGGGCAACAGCATGGCCTTGGCATGCCGTGCGCGGGCGGCGCCAGTATTGCGGAAAGGAATCGGTTGTGCCATGGAGATCCAAGGGGTTTGCCTGAGCACATGCAATAACGGCGCGCTTCGCAAAAGGTTGAGCCTTCATTGCATCTTGCCCGCTTCCCTCGACGAAAACGTTTGCTGGCGGCCACTTACGCGCAGATTGCCGGCACGTCGACGCGCGCGGAGCCGCGCTGAGTCGCGCCTTGGATTGCCGGCGATGCGCCATGCGCTTCCAATGAATCCAGCGGTTTCGCCTCCCGTGCTTACTCACTGAAAAGCGTCAGTGCGCTGCCGACACGCGCACGACCGGTCATCGGCCTGGTCCAAAATCTCTCTATCATGACAAATAGAACGACGCCGACCAGGAAGCCGATCTGAGCAAGTCGCGACGGGCAAGCGCCATCCAGCTGTCGTCGACACGAGGAAGCATTGATGCAAGCTGATTCATCCAACGTTGTCGCGACGCCCGCGGATTTCCGAATCGACGGCGGGCGCGAGCGGGACAGCCTGACGCACCTCGCACGGATCGGCGCGACCGACAAGGTCGGCATATGCCGTCTCGCGCTGACAGAAGTGGCCTCGTTCGTTCGGACAGGATCAGCGAGTTTTTAAGTGGAATTGCTGAGGCAATCAAGCTGCCGATTTTATCGCTGGCAGCGTGGCGAAGTATGCTTCATCCGGTGTCTGATCGGCGAGCTTCGAATGAGGCCGGTTCTGGTTGTACCAGTTCAGGTAGTTGCCGATGGAGCGGCGGGCATGGCTGACCGAGTCATAGGCTTTCAGATAAACCTCCTCATATTTGACGCTGCGCCACACCCGTTCGACGAACACGTTGTCACGCCAGGCACCCTTTCCATCCATGGACAGAAGAACGTTCCGGCTGAGCACCGCGTCGGTGAATTCGGTTGCGGTGAACTGGCTGCCTTGATCCGTGTTGACGATCTCAGGCAGCCCGCATTTCGCAAACGCTTCCTCGAGCGCCTCGACGGCATGGCAGCTCTCGAGCGGGATCGCCACCCGGTGTGCCAGCACCCGACGGCTCGCCCAGTCCACTACGGCCGTCAGATATACGAAGCCGCGCGTCATCGGGATATAGCTCGTATCGAGCGCCCAGACCTGATTGGCCCGGTCGATCTTCCGGTTGCGCAGCAGGTACGGCCAGATCCTGCGAGCTGCATGCCTGCGGCTCGTGTTTGGCTTGCGATACAACGCCTCGACGCCCATGCGCTTCATCAGGGGGCCCACGTGTCTGCGCCCGACCTTGATGCCTTCGCGACGTAGCAGCCGTGCCAGCATTCGTGCTCCTGCAAACGGATGCTCAAGGTGAAGCTCGTCAATCCGGCGCATCAAGTTCAGATCCGCTTCGCTGACCCCACGCGACTGGTAATAGGCGCTCGACCGGCTGATGCCTACCAGCCGGGCCTGCTGTGTCACCGGCAGGGCGTGATCACGATCGATCATCGCCTTACGCCCAGCAGTCCCGCCTTGCTGAGCGCGCTTTCTAAAAAATCATTCTCCAGCGTCAATTGCCCGATCTTCGCGTGCAGCACCTTCACGTCGACTGGCGGCGCCGACGGCGCCGACGGCGCCGCGCTGCCCCCTTCGAACACATCGACAACCCGCTCCTGCAGTTGCTTCTTCCAGTCCGTGATCGGGTTCGGATGGACATCAAATTGCTGGGCCAGTTCTGCCAGCGTCCTGTCGCCCTTGAGCGCCGCGAGTGCCACCTTTGCCTTGAACGCCGCTGAGTGGGTCCGTCGGTTTCGTTTCGTCATCTTCTGGTTCCTTGTCGCCGGCCATTATGACCGACTCACGTCCCCAGCTTTTCCACTTAACGAACTGTCCGAATTCCTGGCGCCACCTCTGCACGGTGCGCGTCGACTCGATCGGCGATATCTTCGCGCGGCGAGCGGGTCTGTGTGACGATCCGCGGCCCGTAATGGCGGGCAGCCACATCAATACGCAACCGACCGACGGCAAATTCGACGGTAATTGCGGCGTGCTGGCGGGGCAGGAGCTGCTGCGCACGCCGCTCGAGGTCGTCGTGTGGACCAACGAGGAGGGTTCGCGCTTCGCGCCGGTGATGATGGGCTCCGGCGCGTTCACGCTCGAGCATGCGCTAGCGCAATACGATCGCGATGGCGTGCCGGTGCGCGACACGCTAGAGGCGGACGGCTATGCCGGCGAGCATCGCAAGTCGCATGCTGTCGGCACATATTTCGAAGCGCATAGCGAACAGGCGCCCGTGCTCGAAGCGCACGCGGGCCCGACGCCGATGGCACTGCGCCGCGACGCGCTGCCCGTCGCCGCGGATGTGATCCATGCGGTCAACCGCATCGCACTCGATCACGCGCCGCCAGGCCGCGGTACGATCGGCTGGCTCGACATGTATCCGACTTCGCGCAACGTCATTCCGGGCCGGGTGAAACTCAGCGTCGATCTGCGCGGAACCGATAACGCATCGCTTACCAAGATGGATCACGCATTGCGTGCGGCCTGCGCACAACCAGCCACCACGCGGGGCAACGCCGCCACAAACAGCGCGAGCAGCAGCATAGACAACCCAATCGCCATCGACATCGAACAGATCGTCTCCTCCCCGCCGCAGGCATTCGCCGCACAATGGGTCGCCGACGTCGGGCAAAGCGCGGAGCGGCCCGGTCTCTTGTCGATGGCCTTGACGAGCACCGCGGGCCACGAGGCGGTCTATCTCGCACGCGTCGCGCCCACCGCGATGATCTTCATGCCATGCAAGGACGGCATCAACCACAACGAAATCGAGGACGCGCGCGCCAATCATCCAAAAGCCGGCTGCAACGTGCTGCTGCGGGTGATGCTGAACGCGACATCGAAGGCAGGGAGCTTACGCCCATGAAAATTCTGATCGCACGAATGAACCACGAGACCAACACGTTCTCGCCGGTAGAGACCCCACTGTCCGCATTCGGCCGCAACGGTCCGAGCTACGCACGTGCCGCGTTCGAAGAAAACAAAGGCATGCAAACGGCGATGGCCGCGTTCATCGACGCCGCCGAGCGCGCGCACGCCGAAATCGTGACGCCGATCTCCGCATCGGCCAATCCGAGCGGGCGGGTCGATGCCGCTGCCTACGATGTGATCTGCGACGCAATCGTGGCAGCAGCAACGGACTGCGACGCAGTGCTGCTCGATCTGCACGGCGCGATGGTCGCCGAGAATTCGAACGATGGCGAAGGCGATCTGCTCGCGCGCGTGCGTGCCTTGCTGCCGCACGCGCCGATCGCGGTCGCGCTCGATCTACACGGCAACGTCACGCAAAAGATGATCGACAACGCGGACGTCATCGTCAGCTTCAAGACCTATCCGCACGTGGACATGTATGAGACCGGCGCGCACGCGGCGCGGCTGCTGTTCGACATGATCGAGGGACGCGCGAAGCCGGTGATAGCGTGGCGTCAGCCGCCGTTGCTGACTCACACGCTGCGCAGCGCGAGCGCCGACGGCGCGATGAAACGCGCGCTCGATGCCGCGCGCGCCGCCGAGGCCGACGGCATGCTCGCGGTGTCGGTGCTGGCGGGCTTCTCGCTCGCCGATATCGCCGCGCCCTGCATTAGCGTCGTCGTCGTGGGTAATGGCGAGCGCGCCGATGCGGAGGCGGTCGCCGAGCGCATCGCGCGACAGATCTGGGACGAGCGCGACGATTTCGTTTATCACAGCGCGCCGCTTGCCGAATCGGTCGCGCGCGCGGCGTCGCTGGCGCACGGCGCGGACAAGCCGGTGCTGCTGCTCGATCACGGCGACAACTGCATGTCGGGCGGCACCTGCGACACGATGGATCTGCTCGAGGAAGCGTTGAAGCAGGGCCTCGAAGGCATCGTCAGCGGGCCATTGTGCGACCCGCAGGCGGTCGCGGCGTTGGCGGCCTCGGGTGTAGGCAGCACGATCACGCTCGCGATCGGCAACAAGCTCACAAACGATGCATTGCCGGCGCGTTCGCCGCTTGCCGTGACCGGCGTCGTGCGCGCACTGACCGACGGCGAATACGTGATCAGCGGCCCGACCTACACCGGCCAGCGCGCCTACATGGGACGCGCGGCCGTGCTCGACACCGGCACGGTGAAGCTCGTCGTGACCGAGCGCACGCACGAGCCGTGGGATCTCGGCGTGTTCGAGAGCGTCGGCATCGATCCACGTCGTGCGCGGTTTCTGCTGCTCAAATCGCGCATGTATTGCCGGCCGGTCTTTGTGCCGATCGCGGCGGCGCTCGTCGAATGCGATAGCCGCGGCGTCACGAGTTCGGACTATGGTCTGTTCAGCTTCGAGCACGTGAAGCGGCCGGTTTATCCCTTGGATCCCCACACCGAATGGGCCGCGACGAACTGATCAAGGCATGCTTCGCGATTAATCGCGGCAAGGGCTTGTGCAGTCCACGATGGGTCTCTATAATTCGCGCCTCTAAAGGCTCGTAGCTCAGTTGGTTAGAGCACCACCTTGACATGGTGGGGGTCGTTGGTTCGAATCCAATCGAGCCTACCAACGCATCTGTGACGTAGACGAAAGCGGTTCCGCTTTCGTCTACGGTCCTGCCAGATTCATCCAGTCGTTCCCGCCATTCGGCATCGCGTCCCCTTCGTTTTCGTTGTCTGCTTGCGGCTCGAAGCTTGCGCGCATTCGTACGCGCTTGCTCGCTAGCGCGTCGTCGTTCGTCAATGCGCGGTAGAGTTAGGCCTTCCCCTTTCGCCGCCGACCCGCCTGCCGTAAACATCGCATCCCTTGGTCACGCGATGCCGGCAGCGTCCAACGGAGCTGACGCAATGAAGAAGCTCATCAACGATGTGTCCACCGTGGTCCCCGACATGCTCGACGGGCTCGTCGCGCTCAATCCCCAACTCTCGCTGTTGCAGGGCGGCACGATCGTCGTGCGCGCCGATGCCGAGGCCGTGGCCGCGCGCGGCGAGGTCGCGCTGATCTCGGGCGGCGGCTCGGGTCACGAGCCCGCCCACGGCGGCTACGTGGGCCTCGGCATGTTGAGCGCCGCGGTGGCCGGCGAGGTCTTCACGTCACCTTCCACCGACGCCGTACTCGACGCGATACGCGCGGTGACCGGCCCCGCGGGCGCGTTGCTGATCGTCAAGAACTACACGGGCGATCGCTTCAACTTCGGCCTCGCGGCCGAAATCGCGCGCGCCGAGGGGATCCCCGTCGACATGATGATCGTGGCCGACGACGTCGCGCTGAGCGCGAGCGGCGATCACGCGGGCCGTCGCGGACTCGCGGGTACGGTGCTGGTCCACAAGATCGCGGGCGCGGCGGCCGCGCGCGGTTTGCCGTTGGCCGAGGTCGCGCGGATCGCTCGCGAGGCGGCCGCGTCGCTCGGCACGATGGGCGTCGCGCTGACACCATGCACGGTGCCGGCCGCCGGCAAGCCGGGCTTCGAGCTGGCAGATGGCGAAATCGAATGGGGCCTCGGCATTCATGGCGAACCCGGAGTGGCGCGGGGCGCGCTGGAGCCTGCCGACGCGATCGTCGGCAAGCTGCTCGCGAAGATCGTCGACGATCTCGCGCTGCAGGCGGGCGAACGCGTCGCGCTGCTCGTCAACAATCTGGGCGGCACGCCGTCGAGTGAACTCAACGTGGTGGCCGGCACCGCGCTGCGCGAGCTCGACCAGCGCGGCATCGAGGTCGCGCGCGCGTGGGCTGGCACATTCCTGAGCGCGCTCGAAATGGCTGGCGTCTCGCTGACGCTGCTGCGTGTCGACGACGAACGGCTGAGTCTGCTCGACGCCGCGGCGCATACGAGCGCATGGCCTGCGCTGAGCGGGTGCGTCGCGCCGGTCGCCGTGCGTGCGGCACCAGCCGCGCCGCGGAGCCCGAGCGGCGCGACCCTTGCGCGTGACGCGACACTGCGTCGCGCGATCGAGGCGGTCTGCGAATGCCTGCTGGCGGCCGAGCCGACCTTGACCGAGATGGACCAGCGCGTCGGCGACGGCGACCTCGGCATCAGTCTCGCGCGCGGCGCACGGGCGGTGCAGCTCGAACTCGATTCATACGCGTCCGAGACAACGCCGGGCGCGGCGTTGCGCGAAATATCGGCGACGTTGCGGCGCGTGGTGGGCGGCACGTCGGGTCCGTTGTACGCGGTGATGCTGCTGCGCGCGGCGGTCGCGCTCGAACACTCGGACGAGACCAGCGCGCGGCAATGGGCGGCGGCGTTCAGCGCCGGTGTCGATGGATTGATGGAGTTGGGTGGCGCGAGCCCGGGCGATCGCACGATGGTCGATGCGCTGAAGCCCGCCGCCGACGCGCTGCAAAACGGGCTCGTTCACATGGCGTCGACGGATGCCGCGTTGCAAGCCGCGGTGGATGCGGCAAGCGATGGCGCATTGCGCACCGCATCGATGCATCCGCGGCGCGGGCGATCGAGCTACGTCGGCGATCGTGCGCTCGGTCATGTGGACCCCGGCGCGCATGCAGTGGCGCTGTGGCTAGCGGCGATTCGTGACGCGCTGGCGGGTTAGGCGCAGGGAAACGCGAGACCGCGCACCCGAACCAATGCGCCCCTCAAGGCCGCAGCAGATCGAACCCCGCGAGCACCACGACGCCGCTCAGCACGATCAACGCCACCGAGTGCTGTCCAACATACAGCAGCCCGGCGGCGGACCAACAGGTTACGGCGAATGCCGCAATACGTTTCATGCTTCTTTCTTCTACAACTCAAACTCAAAGACCGCTTCAAAAGCTCAGTGCGACGGCCAGCAAACCACTGACTACACCACCTACCGCCACCGCGCAGGCCACTACCGTCAGCACGCGCCGCGGAAACGACCGCGACAGCATCGCGATAGACGGCACGCTGACGAGCGGCAGCGTCATCAGGAGCGCGCCGGCGGGGCCGGCGGCCATGCCGAACGACAGCATCGCCTGAATGATCGGCACTTCGCCCGCGGTCGGAATCACGAACAGCGTGCCGGCGATCGACAGCGCGATGATCCACAGCAGGCTGTTGTCGATGTCCGGGCCGATATGCGGAAACAGCCACGCCCGCGCCGCGCCCAGAATCAGCACGAGCGCGATGTATTCCGGCACGAGCCGCAGCGTCATCCGGCCGAGAATCTTGATCCAGCGCGAGAACGCGGTGCCCGGATCGTCGGCGCTGACCAGTTGCGCGACGGCCTCTCGCGACGCTTGCGCTTCCTGCGGCGTGACCATGCGGTTCACGATGTAGCCGAGGCCAAACACCATCACGATGCCAAGCGCGAGCCGCAGGCCCATCCACTGCCAGCCGAGCACGAAGCCCATGAAGATCAGCGTCGCGGGATTCAGCGCGGTATTACCGAGCCAGAAAGCAATCGCCGCGCCCGGTGCCGCTTCGCGTGCGCGCAGGCCCGCGACGACGGGCGCCGCGCAGCAGGTGCACATCATGCCCGGCAACGACATCAGGCCACCTTTGACGACGCTGTTGAAATCGGCGCGACCGAGCGCACGCGCGACCCACTGCGGCGGAATCAGCGCCTGGACCGCGGAGCCGAGCAGCAGGCCGAGCACCATCGCCTGCCAGATCGCCTTGCCGTAGGCGAGCGCGTAATCGATCGCCGCCTGCCATGAGGCCGCCGGCGCGCTCGCGGACGTGCCCATCAGGATCGACTTGCCGATCGAATGCTGGCTCGCGGCGACGAACGCGCGGTTGTAGTACGGAAACCACTTCACATAGAAGAGACCGACCACGGCGATCAGCAGGAACACGATCCAGCCAAGCGTGACGCGGGGTTGCCGAAGGGTTGATTGCATGATCATTGTGAATTGTCGTTATGGGTCAGCCGACGACGAGCGTGCGGCTGTCGAGCTGCGCGAGCAGCGTTTTCGCCTGCTCGACGACGTCGGCGTCGTTCGGGCGGAAATCGAGTTGCAGCGCGCTCGGCAGCTGTTCGAAATGCTGGTCGCTGCTGCGCGCGTACGCGGGATCGTAATGCCGTTCGATCAGCTCGTGCGCGAGCTCGGCGCGCCGGTTATCGTCGACGAGCCGCAGCCAGCCGGTGATCCGCTCGCGGCTGTGCAAGCCGATCAGCCGTTCCAGCTGTCCCTTCAGGTAGTCGGGATGATCGAACAGATGGGCGTAATCCTGCAGCAGAAACGCCGCGCGATCCTCGCGGCTCGAGCGCACTTCGACGCACGCGCCGCGATGAAACGTTTCGAGCAGCGCGAGCGGCAGCGTGACGGAGCCGATGCGCCGGCTCTCCGCCTCGACGAACACGGGCCGGTTCACGTCGAAGGCGCGCAGCGTGGTGACGAGCAGCGTGTCGAACCCCTTTTGCGACGGCTGCGCCACGCCGGCATACGCGCCGAGCAGCGAGCCGCGGTGCGAGGCGAGCGCCTCGAGGTCGAGCGTTTGCGCGCCGGCCTCATGCAGCGCCGACAGCAGGCGCGTCTTGCCGCTGCCAGTGGGGCCGACGAGCGCGATATAGCGGAAGCGGCGCGGCAGCGTTTCGAGCGTGTCGAGCGTCGCGCGGCGGTAGCTCTTGTAGCCGCCGTCGAGCTGCCGCGCCGGCCAGCCGATCATGTTGAACAGCGTCGTGACCGAACCCGAGCGCTTGCCGCCGCGCCAGCAGTAAATCAGCGGGCGCCAGTTGCGGGGCCGGTCGGCGAAGGTGGTTTCCAGATGATGGGCGATGTTGCGCGCGACGAGCGCCGCGCCGATCCGCGTGCCCTCGAACGGCGACACCTGCTTGTAGGTCGTGCCGACCAGCACGCGTTCCTCGTTGCTCAGCACCGGCGCGTTGGTCGCGCCCGGAATATGGTCTTCCGCGAACTCGAGCGGCGTGCGAACGTCGACGATTTCATCGAAATCACCGGCTTGGTCGAGGCTGACTAGAAGGCTTTTCAAGGGAGTAGGGACGAAACGGACCGCGGGAAGACCGAAATTATCGCATGGGCGGCTGGTTCGGGCCGATTGCGCGACCCTCCCGCCTTCCTCAGACGACTTCGACCCGCGCTGGCCCGCTCACCATCTCGCCGATCACGCGCGCGTCGTCGAAGCCATCGGCGCGGAACAGCGCGAGCACCTCGTCGACCACTTCCGGCGCGCACGACACCAGCAGCCCCCCCGACGTCTGCGGATCGGTCAGCAACTCGCGGCCGGCCGGCGGCAACGTGGCGGGCAGCACGACGTCGTGGCCGTACGCATCCCAGTTGCGGGCCGAAGCGCCGGTGAAAATGCCGGCCTGGGCGAGGCTCGCGACGTTCGGCAGCCACGGCAGGTCCGCGTAGCGCACCCGCGCGGTCAGCTTCGAGCCGCGCGCGAGTTCGAGCGTATGGCCGAGCAGGCCGAAACCGGTGATGTCGGTCAGCGCATGCACGCCGTCGAGCCGCGCCAGCTCCGCGCCCGGCCGGTTCAGCTTGGTCGTCGCGCCGATCATCGCCGCATAGCCGGCCTCGTCGAGCCGGTCTTTCTTCAGCGCCGCGGACAGAATGCCGACGCCGAGCGGCTTGCCGAGGATCAGCACGTCGCCGGCCTGGCTGCCCGCGTTGCGCTTCACGCGCTTCGGATCGACGACGCCCAGCGCGACGAGACCGTAAATCGGCTCGACCGAGTCGATCGAATGGCCGCCGGCGAGCGGGATGCCCGCCTCCGCGCAGACCGATTCGCCGCCTTTCAGCACGGCCGCGATCACGTCGTGCGGCAGCACGTTGATCGGCATGCCGACGATCGCGAGCGCCATGATGGGCTTGCCGCCCATCGCGTACACGTCGGAGATCGCGTTGGTCGCGGCGATGCGGCCGAAGTCGAACGGGTCGTCGACGATCGGCATGAAAAAGTCGGTGGTCGCGACGATCGCCTGGTGCTCGTTGAGCTGGTACACGGCGGCGTCGTCGGCGGTGTCGTTGCCGACCAACAGATCAGGGAAGAACGGCAGCGGCGCGCTGCGCTTGAGCAGGTCGGCGAGCAGGCCGGGCGCGATCTTGCAGCCGCAGCCGCCGCCGTGGGACAGGCTCGTGAGGCGGGGCGACGGGCTTGTTTGGGCTTGGGTCATGGGGGGCGGGAGGTCGGGTTCGTCGAATGACCGCATTATGCGGGTAGCGGCGCGCGCGATCAAAACGCGCGTTTCAGATGAAAGCGCATTCCGGCGGCGCCGCGAACCTGTCTGACTTAGCCGGGTGGCGATTGCACTACGATCGGGCTGCATGTCGCGAAATCGGCTCCTATAATCAATTTTGTCCCCAATAGAGTCGAGGCCATGCAATGACGCAAATGACCCGGCGACAATTCCTGAAGGTCTCCGCCACGACGCTCACCGGATCGAGCCTGGCCCTGATGGGCTTCTCCCCGACACCCGCGCTGGCCGAAGTCCGTCAGTACAAATTGTCGCGTACGACTGAAACCCGCAACACCTGCCCGTACTGCTCGGTGGGCTGCGGCATCCTGATGTACGGCCTTGGCGACGGTGCCAAGAATGCGAAGACGAGCATCATCCACATCGAGGGCGATCCCGACCATCCGGTCAATCGCGGCACGCTGTGTCCGAAGGGCGCGAGCCTGATCGACTTCATCCATAGTCCGAGCCGTCTGCGCTATCCCGAGTACCGCGCGGCCGGGGCGAGCGAGTGGCAGCGCATCTCGTGGGAAGACGCGCTCGACCGCATCGCGAAGCTGATGAAGGAAGACCGCGACGCGAACTTCGTCGAGACGACCGAAGACGGCAAGAAGGTCAACCGCTGGCTGACTACCGGGATGCTCGCGGCGTCGGCCGGCAGCAACGAGGTGGGTTATCTGACGCACAAGGCTGTCCGCAGTCTTGGCATGCTCGGCTTCGACAATCAGGCGCGTGTCTGACATGGCCCGACGGTGGCAGGTCTTGCCCCGACGTTTGGCCGTGGAGCGATGACGAACCATTGGGTCGACATCAGAAACGCGGACGTGATTCTCGTGATGGGCGGCAATGCGGCCGAGGCGCACCCATGCGGTTTCAAATGGGTCACCGAAGCCAAGGCGCACCGCAAGGCGCGCCTGATCGTGGTCGACCCGCGCTTCAACCGGACGGCGTCGGTCGCGGACTACTACGTGCCGATCCGCACCGGCTCGGACATTGCGTTCCTCGGCGGGGTGATCAACTACCTGCTGACGAACGACAAGATCCAGCACGAGTACGTGAAGAACTACACGGACATGTCGTTCATCGTCCGTGAGGATTTCGCCTTCAAGGATGGCCTGTTTTCGGGCTACCACCCCGACACGCGCAGCTACGACAAGACCTCGTGGGAGTACGAGCTCGGCGACGACGGCTTCGCCAAGGTCGACCCGACGCTGCAGGATCCGCGCTGCGTCTATCAGTTGATGAAGCAGCACTACTCGCGCTACACGCCCGAGCAGGTCGAGAAAATCTGCGGCTCGCCAAAGGAAAAGTTCCTGCACGTGTGCGAGATGCTCGCGTCGACGTCGGTACCGGGACGCGCGGGCACGATCATGTACGCGCTCGGCTGGACCCATCACTCGATCGGCTCGCAGATCATTCGCACCGGCGCGATGGTGCAGCTGCTGCTC
>DATAQT010000340.1:0-1625 GCA_036264535.1 Paraburkholderia sp.
CCAGATCCAGCAGGATCGTGTTGGCACGCGACACGGCGTCGAACAGTTCGGCCATGTAGTCGTGCGGTTCGATCTGGATCGTGTACGGATTGAACGTGAGCTTCAGGCGCTGCTCGACCACTTCGCGCGAGAACGCTTCCCAGTCGAACTCCGGATACGCGGACAGGTGCGCATTGAAGTTGCCGACCGCGCCGTTCATCTTGCCGAGCAGTTCGACCTTCGCGATACGGTCGATCGCGCGCTCGAGGCGTGCGGCGACGTTGGCGATTTCCTTGCCGAGCGTGGTCGGGCTGGCCGGCTGGCCGTGCGTGCGCGACAGCATCGGCTGCTCGGCGTGCGCGTGAGCCAGCGCGACGAGACGTTGATGCACCGAGCGCAGCGCCGGCAGGATCACGTGTTCGCGCGCGCCGGCCAGCATCAGGCCGTGCGACGTGTTGTTGATGTCTTCCGACGTGCACGCGAAGTGGATGAACTCGCTGGCGCGTTCCAGTTCTTCCTGACCCTTCACCGATTCCTTCAGCCAGTACTCGACCGCTTTCACGTCGTGATTCGTCACGCGTTCGATGTCCTTGATGCGCGCGGCGTCGTGCGCGGTGAAGCGCTCGGCCAGTTGCAGCAGGAATTGTTCCGCCGCTTCGGAAAAGCGCGGCACTTCGGCGAAGCCTGCGCGCGACAGCGCGATCAGCCAATGGATTTCAACCGTCACGCGATTGCGCATGAAAGCGGCTTCCGAGAGCCAGTCGCGCAGGGCTTCGGTTTTCGACGCGTAACGGCCATCGAGCGGGGAGAGCGCGTTCAGCGCGAACAGGGTGTCGGGGCGGGTGTCGGACATGATGGGGACGTGAGCGCTCAGGGAGCGGATCGGGAACGGAGGGAACCGCGAATTTTACCACTGTGCGGGTGCCGGCCCGATCCTGGTCGTGATTTTGCCGCGATCTTTGCGGTGAAGCTCGTGCGCGTGCGCTGCGTATCCAGTCCACGATCTGCGGATGCCGACAGGTCACGCGGTGCCCGCGCCGCTAGAATGCTGACTTCTTCCCTCCCGTCGGCAGCACACCCCCGCATGGAACTGAAATGGCTCGAAGACTTCGTTTCGCTGGCGGAAACGCGTAGTTTCAGCCGCTCGGCCGAATTGCGTCACGTCACGCAGCCGGCGTTTTCACGGCGCATTCAGGCGCTCGAAGCGTGGCTCGGCACGGAACTGATCGACCGTTCGGTTTATCCGACGCGGCTCACGGCGGCCGGCCAGGTGTTCAACGAGCAGGCGCTCGCGATGCTGTCGCAGTTCCACGAGGCGCGCGCATTGCTGCGCGGCCATACGGCGACGCCGCAGGCGACCATCGAGTTCGCGGTGCCGCACACGCTGTCGCTGACGTACTTCCCGCGCTGGCTGCAGCGCATCGAAGCGCAGATGGGCCCGATCCATACGCGGCTGCGGGCGCTGAACGTGCACGATGCGGCGTTGTCGCTGGTGGAGGGCGGCTGCGATCTGATGATGGGCTATCACCATCCGAGTCATCCGGTCGCGCTCGATCCGGGCCGCTACGACATGCTGACACTCGGCAACGAGCCGATCAGTCCGTTCTCGGTGCCGGGCCGCGCCGGCCGGCCGCGTTACGCGTTGC
>DATAQT010000285.1:0-14697 GCA_036264535.1 Paraburkholderia sp.
GAAGGCGGTAGCGCCGCAGTCGAGGTGCCCGTATCGGCTGCTGCTTCGATCTTCTCGACTGCGGCGCTACCGCCTTCGGCTGCGACTGCATCGAAGCCCGTCGAGCGCACGGTGATGACCTTGATCGGATCAGCCGATTGCACCGTTGCAATGGCATTGCCCGCGTAGATCGGACGCTCGAACGTGTCGGCGGAATCCACTGCCGTGATGTCGCTGATCTGCGCGACGTCGAGCTTTGCCGCGATACGCGGCGCGATGTTCTTGCCGTAAGCAGTGGCCGGCGCGAGGATGTGCGTGTAGTTCTTCGCGATGTTCAGCACCGTCGCTTCGACGTTTTCCGCGAGGCCTGCTTCGAGTTGCGGCGCATCGGCGAGCAACACCTTGCTGACGCCTGCGATCTTCGCTGCCGCATCGGCCGCGGCCTGCGCGTTGTGACCCGCGACCAGCACGTGAATATCACCACCGATCTTCTGTGCCGCTGCGATCGTGTTCAGCGTCGCGGCCTTGATCGACGCGTTATCGTGTTCTGCTATTACCAGATTCGTCATTTGCTCTGTCTCCGCGTTCTACTTAAAGCACCTTCGCTTCGGTCTTCAGCTTCTCGACCAGCGTCTTCACGTCGGGCACCTTCACACCAGCGGAGCGCTTCGGCGGCTCGACGACTTTCAGCGTCTTCAGACGCGGCGTGACATCGACGCCGAGGTCTTCGGGCTTGATCGTTTCCATCGGCTTCTTTTTCGCCTTCATGATGTTCGGCAGCGTCACGTAACGCGGCTCGTTCAGGCGCAGATCGGTCGTGACCACAGCGGGCAGCGTCAGCGACAGCGTCTCGGCGCCGCCGTCCACTTCACGCGACACGGTTGCCTTGCCGTCCGCCACGACCACCTTCGACGCAAACGTCGCTTGCGGGAGGTTAGCCAAAGCAGCCAGCATCTGGCCGGTCTGATTGGAGTCGTCGTCGATGGCCTGCTTGCCGAGGATCACCAGCTGCGGCTGCTCCTTGTCGACGAGCGCCTTGAGCAGCTTCGCGACTGCCAGCGGCTGCAGATCTTCGTTCGATTCGATCAGGATCGCGCGATCCGCGCCGATCGCAAGCGCGGTACGCAGCGTTTCCTGCGCCTGCGTCACACCCGCCGACACGGCGATCACTTCGGTGACGACGCCCGCTTCCTTCAGACGCACGGCTTCTTCAACCGCGATTTCGTCGAACGGATTCATCGACATTTTCACGTTGGCGATATCGACACCCGTACCGTCCGACTTCGCCCGGACCTTCACGTTGTAGTCGACCACTCGTTTCACTGCTACAAGAACTCTCACAACACTCTCCTTCCCGCACCGATAAGGCCGCGCCCTACCGTTTCGAATGACACGTCACGTTGATTGATTGCATCAGAACTGGTCTTCGCGCAGCGCCAATGCGCCTTCGCCATCGCGAGCACCGCAAATCGCCGCTTCGAGCGCGACCGCGCGAGGCAGCACCTGGGTCGCGTAGCAGTGCGCGGTCGCGATCTTGGCGTCATAGAAAGCCGGATCTTCGTCGCGCTTGTCGGCTGCGAGCACGAGCGATCGCGCGACTTGCCAACCCGAAAGCACGATACCCGCGAGCATCAGATAAGAGACACTGCCCGCGAACACCGCATTCGGATCGCTTTTGACATGCTCGACGACGTAGCGCACCGCGCTGTTCAATGCGTCGCGACCCGTGGACAGATGGCGGTGCATCGCCTGAAAGGCCGCGCTCGAACGATACGAAGCGTGCCCTTGCACCGCGGCCAACGTCGCGTCGATCTGCGTGAGCAGCATCACAGCCACTTCGCCGTTGTCGCGCACGGTCTTGCGGCCGACGAGGTCGTTCGACTGGATCGCCGTCGTGCCTTCGTAGATCGGCAGAATGCGCGCGTCGCGGTAGTACTGCGCGGCGCCGGTTTCCTCGATGAAGCCCATGCCGCCATGCACCTGCACGCCGAGGCTCGTCACCTCCAGCGACATCTCCGTGCTCTAGCCCTTCACGATCGGCACCAGGTACTCATAGATCGCCTGATGGTTCGCGCGCGTCGCCTCGTCCGGATGACGATGCGCGAGGTCGCAATGCGACGCCGCCACATAGGTCAGCGCGCGTGCGCCTTCGGTCAGCGCGCGCATGGTCGAAAGCATGCGGCGCACGTCCGGGTGCTGGATGATCGCGACCGCCTGCTTCGCGGAGCCATCCACAGGACGGCTCTGCACGCGCTCCTTCGCATAGGCGACGGCATGCTGGTACGCGCGATCCGAGATCGCCACGCCCTGTACGCCGACGGCGAAACGCGCAGCGTTCATCATGATGAACATGTACTCGAGGCCGCGGTTCTCCTCGCCGACGAGCTGACCGATCGCGCCGCCGTGATCGCCGAACTGCAGCACCGCGGTCGGGCTCGCCTTGATGCCGAGCTTGTGTTCGATCGACACGCAGTGCACGTCGTTGCGCTCGCCGAGCGAGCCGTCTTCGTTGACGAGGAACTTCGGCACGACGAACAGCGAAATGCCCTTCACGCCTTCAGGCGCGTTGGGGGTGCGTGCGAGCACCAGATGCACGATGTTTTCGGTCATATCGTGCTCGCCCCACGTAATGAAAATCTTCGTGCCGAAGACCCGGTACGTGCCGTCGGCCTGCGGTTCGGCGCGGGTGCGGACCAGCGCGAGATCCGAGCCCGCTTGCGGCTCGGTCAGATTCATCGTGCCGGTCCAAACGCCTGAAATCAGCTTCGGCACGTAGCGTTGTTTCAGCTCTTCGCTACCCGCCGTCAGCAGCGCTTCGATCGCGCCGTCGGTCAGGAGCGGACACAGCCCCAGCGACAGGTTGGCCGCATTGAGCATTTCGATGGAGGGAGTCGACAGCAGCTTGGGCAGCTCCTGGCCGCCGTAGTCGGCCGGATGTTGCAGACCCTGCCAGCCGCCTTCGGCGAACTGGCGGAATGCGTCCTTGAAACCGGGCGTCGCGGTGACGACGCCGTCCTTCCAGGTGCTCGGGTTGCGGTCGCCGTCGAAATTCAGCGGCGCAAGCACGCCCTCGTGCAGGCGCGCGGCCTCTTCGAGCACAGCCCGCGCGGTGTCGGCCGTCGCGTCCTCACAGCCGGGCAAGGCCGACAGGCGGTCGATTTCGGCCAGTTCCGTGATTGCAAACAACATGTCCTTGAGAGGCGCGACGTAGCTCATTGCCATTCTTCCGATCAGATAGTCCGTAGGGAATGTCACCCGTCTGGTGGCGCTGCGGCCTGGGTAACGTATGGCTGAATCGTATCCGCGCACAGGCTCTGTCTGTTGTCCAAACCGGACGACCTATTGACATGTCTGGCCACGCCGGAGGTCATGGGCGCCATGCCGGAGCCCCGTCGGCCCGTGTCGCCGACGCGTCGATATGGCGAGATCAGCCACCCCGGCGATAGGCCGCCGGCGTGCTGCCCGTCCAGTGACGGAAGGCTCTGTGGAACGCGGTGGGGTCGCCGAAGCCGACATCGCCCGCAATGATGGCGATCGGTTCGCGCGTGCCCGTCAGGCGCTGGATCGCGATGTCGCGGCGCAGTTCGTCCTTGAGCACCTGAAACGTCGTGCCCTCGGCGGAAAGATGGCGGCACAGCGTTCTGACCGAACAGTGCAGGCCTTGCGCCGCCTCTTCGATGGTCGGCACGTCGGGCAGCCGGGACGCGAGATATTCCCGCACGCGATGACTGAAAAGCTGCTCGTTGAACGAAACGAAGATCCAGTCTTCGGGCGCGCGAGCGAGAAACCTGCGCAGGTTCGCCTTGCGCTGGCGCACCGGCATGTCGAAATAGGTGCTGCTGAACTGCATCGAGGTCTGAGCGCAGTCGAACTTCGCCGGACCGGGAAACAGATAGAGATACTCGAGCGCGTGAGGCGGACGGGGAAAGGCGAACTGCACCTGCAACAACGCAATCCGCTGGCCGATGAGCCAGGACGCAATCCCGTGCGCCAGCTTCAGCATCAGTTCCTGGCCCAGTACGCTGAGTTGCGCGCCCGCGCTTCCCGGATGCAGCGTCAGACTAGTGACGAGCTCGCCGCGACGCGACTCGAATCGGAAGTCGTCCAGCACGAGATGGAAGAACTGGGCGAACCGGTGCATCGCGGTTTCGAGATTCGGCGCATCCAGCAGGCTCAGGCAGAGAAACTTCAGCACGCCGCTGCGCAGCGGGCGCGAGAAAACGCCGGGCATTTCATCGTCGAGTTCGATCGCGAGCGAGCGGTAGAGCGCCGAGAACTGTTCCTCGGTGACGCGCGCCCCGGGCTGGTCCAGAAGCGCGCGAGGGATGTTCGCGCCCGACAGATGCCGGTCGACGATATCGGCCTGCGTCCCGACGCTACCGAGGAAACCATTGACGAGCGAGATCGGTACGGTTGCGCCAGGAGCGTGCATGAGAGGGTTCCGCGAGGCGAAGACGCATCAGCATAGCGCCTCCCGCCGCATCGTGGCGATGCTTCGGCGAGTCGCTTACTGCGTCGACGCGTGCGAGCGCAAATACGGCACGTAGCCGCTCTGAGTCTTCAGGATCTTGTCGGCGCACTCGTCATAGTCCGAGCCCTTTTCGCTGTCTGGGCCGTACATGCCGCGGCACTGTGCAAACAGCGTGAGCGTCGCGCCGCCTGTGCTCTTGTTCGCGCGCGTCGCTGAAAAAGCGGCTTTGCCCGAATCGTCGGGCACGTCGGTATCGATTGCGTTCGCGTCCGCGCGGACCACGTGCGTCTCGGAATGCTGCTCGATATAGCGCTTCGTCGCCGCCCAGGCGGCATCGCAATTCGCCGGCGTGCAATCGATCACCGCGTCGCGTTGCGCGGCAAGGAGGTTCGGTTCGCTATGAAGGATGTCCTGCTGGGCGCGCTGCCCCTGCTTGTCCGGGGACGAGCAGGCAGCGAGTGCGCACGCGACGAGTACGAAGGCAGCGATCTTTTTCATGAGTAGACTTCAGAGGCCATGTTCGAGCGCGATTATAGCCGTGTGGGGCAAGCGAGCGCGGGTTCGCGACTCGCATGCCGGGTCGCCGGCGCCGGTTGCCTGCCGTCGGCGCTGCCCAAGACACCGCCCCAACCCCTACGTATTCGCCACCAGCAATTCCTCCGCATTCTCCGGCGGACGCAGGCCATCCATCCTGCCCGCAAAGTAGCGCTGCGTCAGATCGGCTGCCGACACATGCCGCGCCTCGTCAAATCCCGCTTCCCGCGCCAGGGCGATCATCTGTTGCGGCGTGAAGAAGCTGATGAACGGCGTACCACTCGCACGCGCGCCCTTCTCCGCCATTTCGAGTCCTGGGCGCACGTCGGGGTCCGCCATCTCGAGCGGCAACAGGAACGTCATCGCGAACGTCGAGCCACGCGCAAGCCCGGCCACTTCGCGCAGCGTCGCCGCGTTCGCGTCCTTCGTCAGATACATGCTGACGCCGGTCGACACGACGACGGCGGCCCTGCTTTCATCGAAGCCTTCGGCGACGAGGCGCTGCCGCCAGCTATCGCCCGCTTCGAAATCGACCGGCACGAAACGCAGCCAGTCCGGCACGCCGAAACCCAGTTCGATCAGCCGCTGACGCTTCCACGCTTGGGGTCCCGGCGGATCGACCTCGAACATCGTGAGCCGCGACGCGATGTCGGGCCGGCGTTGCGCGAAGCTGTCGAGACCGGCGCCGAGAATCACGTATTGACTGACACCGCGCCCGGTCTGCCCGATCACCAGATCCTCGATAAAGCGTGCGCGCGCGACGATCGACGCGCGAAACGGCCGCGTGAATTGCGGATCCATGTCGCCGCGGCTGCGCCAGTCTTCGGCCGGCGCCAGCAACTGCAAGCCGACTTCGTCTTCGAGCACGTGCGGCGGCGGGTCGGTCTGCACGTGCAGCGCGCGCCATAACGCGACGCGCGCGGCGGTGCTGTCGGGTGCGGCCTGTCGTGGTTCGCTCATGACTGTGTCAATCCTGTTCGTTCAGTGCCGCTCGTCTACTGGAGAAACTGGAAATCGCAACCTTCATCGGCTTGCAGAATTTCCTGCTCGTATAGCTTCGCGTAGCCGCGTTTGGCCGGCGCATGCGTGCGCGGCGGCAACGCGGCGCGGCGTCGGTCGAGCTCTTCATCCGACACGAGCAATTCGAGCGAGCGATTCGCGACGCTCAGGCGAATCCGGTCGCCATCGCGCACGAGCCCGAGCGGGCCGCCCGAAGCCGAATCGGGCGTGATGTGCAGCACGATCGTGCCGTACGCGGTACCGCTCATGCGCGCGTCCGACATGCGCACCATGTCCTTCACGCCGGCACGCGCGAGCTTCGCGGGAATCGGCAGATAGCCGGCTTCGGGCATCGCCGATTCGCTCGTCGGGCCGGCGTTTTGCAGCACCAGAAAATCGTCGGCGCTGACGTCGAGCTCGTCGCTGTCGACGCGGTTCGCCAGGTCTTCGAGCGATTCAAACACGACCGCGCGCCCTTCCTTCTCGAACAGCTTCGGATCGGCCGCCGAACGCTTCAGGATCGCGCCGCGCGGCGCGAGGTTGCCGAACAACGCGACGAGACCGCCGTTCTCGCGCACCGGCTGCGCGTAGGGCCGCACCACCGTGTGATCGACCCAGTTCACGTCGTGCAGCCGGTCGCCAAGGGTTTCGCCGGTCACCGTGCGGCAGTCGAGATGCAACAGATGCCTGATCTCGCGCAGGATCGCCGGCACGCCGCCCGCCGCGTACAGGTCTTCCATGTAGTGTTCGCCGGTCGGCTTCAGGTTGACGAGCACCGGCGTGGTGTCGCTCAGTTCGTTCAGCCGCCGCAGATCGACCTTCACACCGACGCGTCCCGCGATCGCGGTCAGATGAATCATCGCGTTCGTCGAACCGCCGATCGCGAGCAACACCCGCAACGCGTTCTCGACCGAGCGCGCGGTAATGATCTCGCTCGGCAGAATCGGCTTCGCGATCAGATCGAATGCGACGCGCCCCGTTTCTTCGGCGATGCGCAGACGGTCCGCATCGACGGCGGGGCACGCGGCGCTGTTCGCGGGCATCATGCCGAGCGTTTCGGCGATGATCGCCATCGTGCTCGCCGTGCCCATCACGGCGCAGGTGCCCGCGGTCGACGCGAGCCGTCGTTCGACGATGGCGATTTCCTGCGCGTCGATTTCGCTCGCGCGGAATCTGGCCCAGAAGCGCCGGCAATCGGTGCAGGCGCCGAGCCGCTCGCCGCGATGCCGGCTCGTCGACATCGGCCCTGCCACCAGTTGCACCGCGGGCAGATTCGCGGACGCCGCGCCCATCAGTTGCGCGGGCACCGTCTTGTCGCAGCCGCCGAGCAGCACGACCGAATCCATCGGCTGCGCGCGGGTCATTTCCTCGACGTCCATCGACATCAGGTTGCGGAATTTCAGGCTCGTCGGCGTCAGGAACGTCTCGCCGAGCGAGATCGTCGGAAACTCGATCGGCAGACCGCCGGCCGCGAGCACGCCGCGCTTGACCGCCTCGATCATCTCGGGGAAATGCCGGTGGCAATTGTTGAAGCCGCTCGCCGAATGCGCGATGCCGACGATCGGCCGGTCCAGCATCTCTCGGCCGTAGCCCATCGAACTTGCGAACGTGCGGCGCAGATAGACGCTGAACTCGCGGTCGCCGTAATTGGTCAGGCCTTTGCCGAAGCCGACCGGCTTTTTGCTGGGTTGATCGCTCATGGTATGTGGTTGCCAGGTTGACCTGCGAACGCCGCCGCGGCTCAATGAAAAAACGGTAGCGCAAGAAACAGCTTGATGACGATCGCGTTGACGATGTCCATGAAGAACGCGCCCGTCATCGGCACGATCAGGAACGCGACATGGGAATGGCCGAAGCGGTTCGTGATCGCCTGCATGTTGGCGATCGCGGTTGGCGTGGCACCCATGCCGAGGCCGCATTGCGCCGCGCACAACACGACCGCGTCATAATTGCGGCCCATCACCGCAAACGTGATGAACACCGCGTAGAGCGCCATCAGCACAGTCTGCGCGACGAGGATCGAGATGATCGGCACGGCGAGCGCGGCAAGCTCCCATAGATTGAGACGCATCAGCGCCATCGCGAGAAAAAGCGCGAGCGCCACGTTGCCGATCAGCGCGACCGCATGCTGGTCGATCCGCACCCGCACGAGCGCGAGCACGTTGTTCAGGATCACGCCGATGAACAGCGTGCACACGAAGGTCGGCAACTCGAACACGGTCCCCGCGATCCGGTCAGCCAACGCTTCGCCGCCGGCGAGGCAGATCGAGATCAGCGTAAGCGTCGTGATGATCGCGCCGGGCGTGGTGGCCTGCTGCGCCTTCGGTTCTTCGAAGACCAGCGTTTCATCTTCGCGCTGCTTGACGCGCCGCAATTCGTCGGCGCTGATTCGCCGCATCAGCAGCCGTGCGATCGGGCCGCCGAGCACGCCACCTATCACGAGCCCGAACGTCGCGCAGCCGATCGCGATCTCGGACGCCGACTCCAGCCCGTGACGCTCGGTGAAGACCTGGCTCCACGCGGCGCCAGTGCCGTGACCGCCCGACAACGTGACCGAGCCGCCGAGAATGCCGAGCAGCGGATCGACGCCGAGCGCGAACGCGAGCAGCAGGCCGACCACGTTCTGCAGGATCAGCAGCCCGCTGACCAGCGCGAGAAAGCGGACCAGCACCGGGCCGCCCGCCTTCAGGCTCGACAGATGCGCGTTCAGTCCGATCGTCGAGAAGAACGCGAGCATCAGCGGCGCCTGCATCGTCGAGTCGAACTTGACCTCGACGTGCGTGGTGAGGCGCGTGATCAGCACGCAGATCGCGACGACGAGTCCGCCCGCCACCGGCGCCGGAATCGAATAGGTCCGCAGTACGCCGATCCATTGCACGAGCTTTTCGCCGAGCAGCAGCACGAGCGATGTCGCGACCAGGGTGGCATAGACGCCGATAGTCATGAATGGCCTCCGGGCGGGAGCGAGACGACTGAGCGGCGCGAGGCAAGGCCTGGTATTCAGAAGCGATCAGTAGCGCGCGCGACCCTGCGCCATCTTAGCCAATCCATCCGGGCAAAGTATGAATTTCCTTGATGCAATGCGCATCAGCCCATGACATCGCGTCACGGCTGGATCTCGATGACTCGCGGAGTGAGCAAAACTACCGGAGGCCTATCGCCGCTCAAACGGCTGACGGATGCTGGGTGAGCTCGGTGAAACGATGCCATGCGTCAAAACGCTGCGCGAGCTGTTTGCGGTCAGGAGAAGCGCACAGCAAATGTCGTTTGAGCGCGAAATGCTGCCGGATCGCTCCGAAGCGCAATAGAAGTTCACCGACTGAGCACCGTCACGGAGGGAAATCGCATCAGATACGAGACGTCTCGACTGTCTCCCAGGTAACGAATATCGAGCAGCCGCCCAGGATGCACAGGATCGGCCGCCATGCCGCCAGCCACCAAACGCTGCAGGACGTCATGACGCAACCAGAAAAGCGTCCCGTCATAGACCGCGGGCAGATAGTCCGTCTTGAATTCTGCGATGGAATATATCCCGCTGTCGCTGCTCCAACTGCCATGCGTTTCGATGACCTCCGGGCGTTCCTTGATCAGAAAGTCCGCAAACCCCGCATACCCGCGACGCGCCAGCGATGGGTTGGTCAACAGCCCGGAATCCAGAATGTCCAGATGTTCGCAGCACAATGCGGAGCCACCGATGTCCGGCGTCATGAACTTGAGCGTCGGTTGCCCCAGATACTCGCGCAGATGATCGACCGAAGCACCCGTCATCGCGTAGTTCTGTGGCGTAACACCCCGCCAGTCACCGGAGAAACTGTTCCACACTCTTTTTCGGGCCGCGCCCCCCGCCGCATTCAGTGAAGCCGGCAGTACGCCACGCATCGATGCACCGAGGATTACCGTGTCGACGTTTCCGCGTAGTACCGTGAGGTTGAAGAGGAAAGTTACTGAAAGGCACAGCAATAGCCCCCGCAATACATAGGGTTGACGCATATTTGCAAGACGTTCTGCGAGAGAAAGGACAAAAAGGGGAAGCACGGCCATGAACATCCGTCCGGTATAGCCCCAGTTTCTTCCCGATACGAGTGCGAATACGCCAAAGGCAAATATTAGAAGTACAGGCATTGGATCCAGACGACGCTTCTGGCCGCCCTTCCAGCTCAGGTACATGCCAGCCAGCAGCGCAGCATTCACGAAGAGGAAATCCTTGAGGCCGCGCAGCTTTTCCAAGATGCCGTCCCAGCCTCTTTTACTGTAGGGCGCTTGAAGCTTGGCCAGGATGGTATTCGGCATCAGCGTCCCGAAGACCCAATACCTCCAGATTGTCAGCAGCAGAAAACAAAGCATGAGCCAGACGCACATTCGAATGGCCTGCGGCCGATCCTGCGGACAAAACACGACCATCCAGCCAAGCGCGAAACCCAGATAGAACACCGCCTCGAAGCGAGCCAGCATCAGAAGCGGCAACAGTGCATAGGCGAGCGTCGATCGCACGCGCCACGAGAGCACGAACGCAAACAGCAGCAACGCAAAGACCGTCATTTCCATGCCATTGATGATCTCGGCCTGGCAGGCTGGCAGCAGCCCCAGCAGGCACACCACAATGAGGCGTTGCATTGGGCTCGGCAGGCTCGGTTCAAGTGCGCGCCACACGAGCACCAGGGTGGCGCTAAGTGCGATGAAGGAGAGCAACTGCGCTGTTATGATCGCCTCCAGAAATCCTGGATGTACCATCCATTGCCCCGCCGCCAACATCGCCGTCATCAGCAAACTTGACGTACCTTCGGCCGGCGCCGAAGCTGCCGTCAACGCAAATATCCCGTGCCGCCCCAGAGTATGCGCATAGGCAATAGTGATGGCGCCGTCGTCCCAGCCATAAGGGCCGACCAGCGCTATCGCGGTCAACGAAAGCACCGCATACGCGGCGACGAAGAGGAACCTGATGGCTCCCTCTCTTTCCTCGATCCCGCGTGTAAGGTGCGACCACAACGGCTGCAATGTCGTCAAGGCAAGCGCCCCCAAACTCCGAAGCGCAAGTCGTCCGTTATAGGTCTTCATGGGTGTCCCTTAAGCCAGAAGTCAACATTGCTTCAGCGGCTGTCGAACGTATCGGCAGATTCCGACACGCGACACTATGAACGCGTCCGCCTGTCACGTACCATGCATCGAGAGCTAGATCGCAATGAGCACCGCGAGCACGCAAAGCACAATGATCAGAAGGCTCGCGCGGTTTTTTATTGCGTAGGCGATCGGGTCGTCGTGCATCTCACCGCGAAATGCAACCATCCAGACGCGGCTGATCCAGTACAGGAGCAGGCAAAACAGAATCCACAGCCGATGGGGATGGCTGTACAGCACCTTGACGTCGGTGGAGTTCATGTAAAGCGCAAGGACCAGCACTGCAACATAGCCTGAGGCCGATCCGAATGAGCGAAGAATGTTCATGTCGCCAGTCAGATAGCCCCGGCCCGCTGCGGAGCCCTTGCCCTCTCGCTGCATCTTGTCGAGCTCTGTATAACGCTTCACCATGGCGAGACTGAGGAAAATCATGACTGAAAACATGATCAACCAGTCGGAGAGCACGACATCAACGGCAGCCCCGCCAGCCACGATACGGGTGGTGTACAGCGCAGCCAGCACGAACACGTCCAGCAGCATGACCCGCTTGAGGCGGAATGAATACGCGAGCGTCATCGCCACGTAGCCGACCAGCACGAGTTGAAACGCTACCGGCAGCATGATGGCAAGCGCTGCCGATGCCAGCATCAGAACGAACATCAGAAAGATGCCTGCGGCAAGCGGCAGTTCACCCGAAGCGAAGGGGCGCTCGCGCTTTCGGCTATGACGTCGGTCCGCATCGAGGTCGAGCATGTCATTTAGCAGGTACACCGACGACGCGCAGAAACTGAAAGAAACAAAGGCTATCGCGTCGGCGATCAGTGACTCGACATTGACAAACCGGTGCGAGGCGAGAAGCGGCACGAAGATGAGGAGATTCTTCACCCATTGATAGACGCGCATCTCCTTGATGACGAGCCGAAGGAGCGGTCTTTTGTTATCAAACACGACCGTTGCCTGATTGACTTTGGAGGCCGCGTCCTGGATGTTTTTTCCTCCGACGACGATTGCCATGCGGGCCTGCTTCCACACGGGTACATCCGCGCGGGAATTGCCGCAATAGTCGAATCCCTGTACGCCAAACTCGGCCATCAAGGCGCCGGCTTTGTCGGGGCCTGATAGATTTCGCAGCTCGTTGCTCGCCATCACGCCTTTAAAAAATCCAAAATGCGAAGCGATCTGCTCTGCGAATCGTTGATCGCCTGCTGTGCACAGGTAAAGGTCGCGACCCCGCGATTGTTCGTGCTTCAGGAAATCAATCAGGCGCGCGTTGTAGGGAAGTAAAGATACATCGATAGCTACGCGTGCAGCGATCTGTGCTTTCAGATATCCCTTTCCGCGCAGAAGCCATCCAATGCAATGAAACAGATATAGCGGATTTTTCTTTACAAGCGCCAGGAACGACTCAATGAGAAGGTCGCTGTACGTCAGTGTGCCGTCCAGGTCAACACACAGAGGTATAGCAGCCATGAGGGACCTCGATGGATCATGCGATCTTGACTGGATGCCGGATACCGCATTGGTCCTGCCGCGCGGTCAGCGTCGCGTCAGGATCTCTAGCAATGACCTTGCTCCGAAAAACGAGCATGAAAGCCGACACGAGAAAGTAAATCTCTCTTTTCGACAGCGTGTGACGGATCAATCCGTCATCGCGGCCAGCGCCGAGGCGCCGGCATGATTTAATAAAACGCTGACATATTGCGACGTCTTTCGGGCCGCAGATTTTGTCAGCGTTGCATCGAGCATAGTAAGAGATGATCGATTCTTGATTGATAGCGGCCCAAAGTATGGTGATATTGGCCGATATCGTAGATCCGGCCACAAAGGTCGCCGCAACTGGTCATTGAAACACTCCACGAGATTTTAATTATTTGCATCGTCGAATCGGTGCGCAACGGCGCTTTGAGAGGGATGAAAAAGTCCGTAACTCCAGGCAATCATCCGAACTCTGCTACGCTGCGCCCTTCACCACCCTTGCATTGAAACGATGGAAACGCCTTTCAACGATCGCGGCGTGTCGGTCACGCGCAACGCCCTCTCGTCCGCGGGTCAGGTCTTCTCCCTGCGCGACATCGTCGACGTGCAGGTCGTCACCGTGCAGAAGAACAGGTTCGTGCCGATCGCGATCTCGGTGGCCGGGTTGATCGGCGCGATCGTCGGCGGCGTGCTGCACTCGGCGTCGGGGCTCGTCTGCGGGGTGATGCTGATCGTGGTCGGCTGGCTCACCTGGGTGACCCAGGACGTCACGCATCGGCTGATGGTCAAGACGGCCGACGGCGAGCGCGAGGCGCTGATGAGCACGGACCGGGAGTTTGTCGAACGCGTCGGCGAGGCCGTGCATCGCGCGAAGGCGGCGGCCGCGGCGCCGAAGGCGTGAGGCATACCGCCGGTCAAACATGACGAAGCCGTGCGCGACCGGTCAGCGCCCGTCCCGCACGGCTTTCCATCTGCTTACTCGAAACAGCCAGTTGGCGTCATCTCACGCTCAGTCCAGATTGAGCGGACTCACGCGCCAGATATTGCGCGCATACTCGCCGATCGTGCGATCCGACGAAAACTGCCCCATGCCCGCGACGTTTTCGATCGCGCTTTCGGCCCACCCGTGCGTGTCGACGAAGCGCGCATCCACTTCGTTCTGCGCCTTCGCGAACGCGGCAAAATCGGCCAGCACCATGTAGTGATCGCCCCAGTCGACCAGCGTGTGAAAGATATCCGAAAAGCGCAGCGGATCGTCCGGTGAGAAGAAGCCCGAGCGAATCTGATCGAGCGCGGTGCGCAATGCTTCGTTCTCCTCGTAAATGTGCCGCGGCCGGTAGCCGCTCGCGCGCAGGTCGTCCACCTCGTCGGCGGTGTGGCCGAAGATGAAAATGTTGTCGCGCCCGACCGCGTCGCAGATCTCGATGTTCGCGCCGTCCATCGTGCCGATCGTCAATGCGCCGTTCAGCGCAAGCTTCATGTTGCCGGTGCCAGACGCCTCGGTGCCGGCCATCGAGATCTGCTCCGACAGATCCGCCGCCGGAATGATCAGCTCGGCCACGCTCACACCGTAGTTCGGCACGAACACGACCTTCAGCCGATCGCCGATCAGCGGATCATGATTGACCTTCTCGCTCACGTCGCCGATCAGCTTGATGATCGTCTTCGCCATCCGATACGCGGACGCGGCCTTGCCCGCGAACAGCACGACGCGCGGCACCCAGTCGCGCTCCGGATTCGCGCGAAGCTCGTTGTAGCGCACGATCACGTGCAGCAGGTTCAGCAGTTGGCGCTTGTATTCGTGAATGCGCTTGACCTGCAGATCGAACATCGCATCGGGATTGAAATGCAGCTTGGTGTGATGGGCGAGCCGCTGGACGAGCCGCAGCTTGCTCTGTCGTTTAGCCTCGCGGAAGGCCTCGACGAATTCGTCGTCCTTGCGCAGATTGCGTAGCTGCTCCAGCTCGAACAGATTGCTGCGCCAATGCTTGCCGATGCGCGCATCGATCAGCGACGACAGCGACGGACTCGCCTGCGCGAGCCAGCGGCGCGGCGTGATGCCGTTGGTCACGTTGGTGAAGCGGTCCGGATAGATGCGCGCGAAGTCGGCGAAGATGTCGCGC
>DATAQT010000131.1:0-10949 GCA_036264535.1 Paraburkholderia sp.
CGAACTTCCAGGTTATCCACAGCCGGACGCCCCACTTGTTAACTATTACTACGTATACGTATACAAAGATTATAAAAACTAGAGAAGCACGCCGAAACCCGTGCAACGTATATGCACACAACAACAGCAACATCGCAGAAAGCAAAAGCAGGCACGAACAAGCGGGCACCAACCCAACCCAGCCACACCCCCTCACCCCAGTGGCAAACAAATCTCCGTAACCAACTCCGCAGGCGCAGTCTCCTTGGGACTATTCAAATACTCCTCAAACACCGGCGCATCCGCCGCCTCTCTCCCGGACTGAACGAGCCAGGTCCCATACAACCACTCATAAGCCGCCCGCATATCGCTATAAGGCCCAACATGCCGCAACACGGCATATTCACCACCACGTATACGCGTCACAGAAACCGCCCCGTCCATCGCAACAGCCGCAGCCAGCCACTTCAGCCATGAGAGGCCCCGGCAACAGCACCCCCGCCTTCGACCGCAACCCCTGCTCCTCGACTACTCCCGGATCATCAAAGTAAACCCCGACCATCCGCATCTGCGCCTCGAGCAGATCATGTTTCGCGAGCCATCCAAACAAAGCATCGAAAGCCTTGCCGATCTGCATATAAGGCCCGACATGATCGACCGACAAAATCCCCATCGGCCCCACAAAACGAATCTCCACCTCACGCACCGAAGCCATCTGATCGTCTCCTGAAAGCGCCGGCCGGAACCGGCTATGCGTGCCTTGCCTTCGATACTGCGCCGGCGGCACACCAAACACCGAGCGAAACGTCCGCGAAAACGATTGCAAACTGCTATAGCCCGAGCGCTCGGCGGTCTGAGCAATCGGCATCGAACTGTTCGCGAGAAAACCCGTCGCGCGATGCAACCGCAAACGCCGCACCGTCGTCGCGACCGTCTCGCCGTACATCGCCTGATAAATCCGGTGCCAGCGATACGGCGACAGACACGCAATCTCCGCAAGCCGTCCGATATCGAGCGGTTCGTCGAGGTGATCGTAGATATGGTCGAGCACGCGCGCGAGTCGCGTCTCGTATCGAGCCCGGTGGTCTGACTCGTTCATGACTGGACCGCTGAAAATTGGCGCGAGAGCATGCAAACAAAGTATCACGTTGGAGTGTGTCGGCCATTTACCAAATCCTCCGGATTTAACGCGGCCCGCACCAAGCAAAGCGGATTAAGCGCGCGTTGACCGCGCCACGCGCACCCCGGCCCCCGCAACGTGACGTTGCCGCCGTTTGGCGCTAGCATGAAGCACCTCAGCGCCGTTCCCATTCCTGCCCGCGTTCGCGCGAAGTGAAGCGATGGAGCCGCAAACATGAGCTACACCGAGTCGATCGGCAGTCGCACGTACCGCTTCGCCGATCTGAAGACCCTGCTCGCAAAAGCGAGTCCGCAACGCTCCGGCGACCAGCTCGCGGGCATCGCGGCAGCGAGCGAAGAAGAGCGGGTCGCCGCAAAAATGGCGCTGGCACAGGTGCCGTTGCGCACGTTCCTGAACGAGCCGCTGATCCCCTACGAATCCGACGAAGTCACACGCCTGATCGTCGACGATCACTCGCCACAAGCCTTCTCCGAAATCTCCCATCTGACAGTAGGCGACTTCCGCAACTGGCTGCTCAGCACCACAACCGACACCGACGCACTCACCCGCGTCACCGAGGGCCTCACACCAGAAATGGTCGCCGCGGTCTCAAAGTTGATGCGCAACCAGGACCTGATCACCGCCGCCCGCAAACGCCCGGTCATCACACGCTTTCGCAACACGGTCGGTTTACCGGGCCGCATGTCCGTGCGCCTGCAACCCAACCACCCAACCGACGACGTCAAAGGCATCGCCGCCTCGATGCTCGACGGCCTGCTGTACGGCTGCGGCGACGCGCTTATCGGCATCAATCCCGCGAGCGACAACCTCGCCGCAATCACGAAGCTGCTGCTGATGATCGACGAATTCCGTCAGCGCTATCAGGTGCCGACGCAATCGTGCGTGCTCACGCATGTGACGAGCACGGTCGCCGCGATCGAAAAAGGCGCGCCCGTCGATCTCGTGTTCCAGTCGATCGCGGGCACGGAGAAAGCGAACGCGAGCTTCGGCATTTCGCTCGCGCTGCTGCAGGAAGCGTACGAGGCGGGGTTGTCGCTACAACGTGGCACCATCGGCAGCAATCTGATGTACTTCGAAACGGGGCAGGGCAGCGCGTTGTCTGCAGATGCGCATTTCGGCGTCGATCAGCAGACCTGCGAGGCGCGTGCGTATGCGGTCGCGCGCAAGTTCAAGCCGTTTCTGGTGAACACGGTGGTCGGTTTCATCGGCCCCGAGTATCTGTACGACGGCAAGCAGATCACGCGCGCGGGTCTCGAGGATCACTTCTGCGGCAAGCTGCTCGGCGTGCCGATGGGCTGCGACATCTGCTACACGAACCATGCCGAAGCGGATCAGGACGACATGGACAACCTGCTGACACTGCTCGGCGTTGCGGGCATCAATTTCATCATGGGCGTGCCGGGGGCGGACGACGTGATGCTCAACTATCAGAGCACGTCGTTTCACGATGCACTGTACGTGCGCGACGTACTCGGTCTGCGACGCGCGCCTGAATTCGAGGCATGGCTGGAGACGATGCAGATCATCGATGCACGCGGCGCATTGATCGGCGCATCGGCACGGCAACCGCTGCTCGAAGGCGTGCGCGACTGGATGGGTATCGTATGAGCGAGAACGACGCACTCGACAAGGATCCGTGGAATGCGCTGCGTCGGTTTACGCAGGCGCGCATCGCGCTGGGCCGCGCGGGCAACAGCGTACCGACCGCACCGTTGCTCGCATTCGATCTCGCGCATGCACAGGCGCGCGATGCCGTGCATCATCCGCTCGATGCCGATGCGCTGCACGCGCAATTGCACGCGCAAGGTTTCGACACGCTCGACGTGCATAGCGCCGCGCCGGATCGCGAGCATTATTTGAGGCGTCCCGATCTCGGACGGCGGCTGTCGGAAGAGAGTCGCTCGGCGCTTGCGCAACTGCCGACACAATCGAGCGACGTGGTGTTCGTGATCGGCGATGGCCTATCGGCATTCGCTGCATCGAAGCAGGCTGTACCACTGCTGCAAGCCATGCAGCCGAAGCTCGCGGATTGGACCATCGGCCCGGTAGTCGTCGCGCGTCAGGCGCGAGTCGCGCTCGGCGACGAGATCGGCGAATTGCTCGACGCGAAGATCGTCGTGATGCTGATCGGCGAGCGGCCGGGTTTGAGTTCGCCGGATAGTCTCGGCATCTACATCACCTATGCGCCGAAAACCGGTTGCAACGACGCGCAGCGCAACTGCATTTCGAACGTGCGGCCCGAAGGGCTCGACTATCCGCAAGCGGCGCACAAGCTGCACTATCTGCTCACGCAAGCACGCAGGCTCGGACTGACGGGTGTGGGCTTGAAAGACGACAGCGATGAGCTACTGGCAAGCACATCAACCCATCCTGCCGTGAGCGACGGTTCAAAGTAGGGCGCAACGCGTAAGCAAACGCCGCCCGCCCGCCGTTTACTTGCGCAACAACCTTAACCCATTGCCCACCACCAGCAGACTCGCGCCGACATCGGCAAACACGGCCATCCACATCGTGCCGAAGCCCATCAACGTCAGCACGAGAAACACGCTCTTGATGCCAAGCGCGAGCGCGATGTTCTGCACCAGCACCGCATGCGTCGCTTTCGACAAGCGAATGAACGCCGGAATCTTCCGCAGGTCGTCGTCCATCAACGCGACATCAGCGGTTTCGATCGCGGTGTCGGTGCCCATCGCGCCCATCGCGAAGCCGATGTCGGCGCGGGCGAGCGCGGGCGCGTCGTTGATGCCGTCGCCGACCATGCCGACCGTCGCGCCATCGGCCGACCATTGCGCGACCGCGTCGAGCTTGTCCTCGGGCAACTGGTCGCCGCGCGCCTCATCGACGCCAACCTGCTGCGCGATCGCCGTGGCGGTGTGGCGGTTGTCGCCGGTCAGCATCGCGGTGCCGACGCCGAGCCGCCGCAATTCGGCGACGGCGGCGCGGCTCGTCTCTTTCACCGTATCGGCGACCGCGAATAGCGCGAGCACACGCTGCTCGTCGGCGAGCATGACGACGGTCTTGCCCTGCTCTTCGAGCGCATCGAGGCGCGCTTCGAGTTGCGGCGAGCAGCGGCCTAACTCCTCGATCAGGCGATGATTGCCGAG
This sequence comes from Paraburkholderia sp., assembly GCA_036264535.1. Classification (GTDB taxonomy): domain Bacteria; phylum Pseudomonadota; class Gammaproteobacteria; order Burkholderiales; family Burkholderiaceae; genus Paraburkholderia. Next base: position 4,225 of record DATAQT010000131.1, read on the forward strand.
CCAGTACGCGACGCCATCGATATCGCCACGCACACCGCGTCCAGCGATCGCTTCGAACGCATCGACGTGCAGATGTGCGACGCCGTCGTCATTTGCGGCAGCAGCGATCGCCATCGAAACCGGATGATCGGAGCGGCCCGCGAGGCTCGCCGCGAGCGTGCGATAGCGAAGGTCGTCGACCTCATCACCGATCACCTCGAACTCGGTCTGCGCCGGCTTGCCATGAGTAATCGTCCCGGTCTTATCCAGCGCGAGCCGGCTGAGCTTGCGACCCTGTTCGAGGTAAACGCCGCCCTTGATCAGAATCCCCTTGCGCGCCGCGGCCGCGAGGCCGCTGACGATCGTCACCGGCGTCGAAATCACCAGCGCGCACGGGCACGCGATCACGAGCAGCACCAGCGCCTTGTAGACCCACGCGTGCCACGCTCCGCCGAACAGCAGCGGCGGGACCAGAGCGACGGCGAGTGCAATCGCGAACACGGTCGGCGTGTAAACGCGCGCGAATTCATCGACGAAGCGCTGTGTCGGCGCCTTGGTGCCTTGCGCTTCTTCGACCGCGTGGATAATGCGCGCGAGCGTTGTGTTAGCGGCCGCAGCCGTCACGCGATAGTCGAACGAGCCCGCCTGATTGATCGTGCCGGCGAACACTGAGTCGCCGGTCGCTTTGTCGACCGGCAGGCTCTCGCCGGTGATCGGCGCCTGATCGACGCTCGAGCGGCCCGCGACGATCTCGCCGTCGAGCGCGATCCGCTCGCCCGGTTTCACGCGCACCAGCGCGTCGGGCGCGATCGTGTCGACACGCACGAACTGCCACTTGCCGTCGGACTGCTGCACGCTCGCCTCGGCGGGCGTGAGCCGCATGAGCCCTTCGATCGCGTTGCGCGCGCGGTCGAGCGAGCGCGCCTCGATCAGCTCGGCGATCGTGAACAGCACCATCACCATCGCGGCTTCGGGCCATTGGCCGAGCAGCGCCGCGCCGGTCACGGCAATGCTCATCAGTGCGTTGATGTTCAGGTTGCCGTTGCGCAGCGCGACCCAGCCCTTGCGATATGTCGTGAGGCCACAGGAGGCAATCGCGACGATCGCGAGACCGGCCACCGCCCAGACGGGCGCGCCGAGCCAGCTAGCGGCCTCTGAGGCCGCCGCGACGACGCCGGCGAGGATCAGCGGCCACCAGGGCTTGTGCGCGGCGCCAGCGGCCGCGTTGGTATTGGCATTGCCGCCGTCGCTCGCCAGCTCGGGCGTGAAGTCGAGCGAGCGCAGTGCGGCGAGGACCGTTTCGATCGCATCGGGCGCGTGGACGACGGTCAGCACGCGCTGCATCAGATTGAAATCCATGCTGCGCAAGTCCGGCATGCGGCCGAGTTTCTTGCGGATCAGCGCTTCCTCGGTCGGGCAGTCCATCTGCAGGATGCGGATTGCGGTGCGCAGGTCGTCGCCGACGGCTTCCGAAGACGGCAGGCGCAACGGCGTCGGCGCGAGCGCGGCGGGGGCGCAGCAGGCGCCGCCGCCGTGAGCGTGGCCGTGGCCGTGATCGTGGCAGTCGTGATGATCGTGCCTTTCATGCCGATGATCCCCGCCCACGTCGGCGCCATGAGCCTGCTCATGCCCATGCCCATGCGAATCCCCGCAAGCCCCGTGCGTATTGGCTTCGTCCGGTTCTGGACGATCGGTGACAAGACGGCTGATTTCAGGCATTGGTGGCTTCCTCGTGCGATTTGTGGTCTAGTAAACACCTTGAAGCCACTACAAGGTCAAGGCCGCGTGGAGGAAAGGTCCATGAAAATCGGCGAACTGGCGAAAATCGCCCATTGCACGACGGAAACCATCCGTTTCTACGAAAAAGAGCGCCTGCTGCCCGAGGCGGAGCGCACCGAAGCCAATTACCGCAGTTACACGGCAAAGCACGTCGAGCGCCTGCGCTTCATCCGCAATTGCCGCGCGCTCGACATGACCCACGACGAAATCCGCGCATTGCTGCGTCTGACCGACGCGCCGGCGAACGGCTGCGGCGGCATTAATACGCTGATCGACGAGCACATCGCGCACGTCGACACGCGTATCGAAGAGCTGCAGCAGCTGAAAACGCAACTGACGACGCTGCGCGACCAATGCCACGGCGACCATCAGGTCGAAGACTGCGCCATCGTGCACGGCCTGACCGACATGGATGTGGCCGTGCCGCGTCCGCGGCATACGCATCTCGGCTGACGCCGGGCCGGCCGTCGTGCGCTATCGCGTCACGACGCCGCGTCGGCGCGGCAACCCCTTACACGGCAGGGCCGCGCGTGCGAGCTTGCCGATCGATCATCGAATCCAGTTGGAGAATCAACGTGTTCACCTGTAGAAACCAATCCTGTGGCGCGCAGTGGGAGCAATCCGACGTCGTCATCAAGAACGAAGGCCAGGGGCTGCTGTTCCGCTGTCCGCTGTGCGGTGCGCGCAATTACGTCGAGCGTTTCGACGGCGACGACGGCAAGGTGCTGTACGAGCAGCTGCCGGGCCGCCCCGACCAGGGCCCGATGGCCGAATAATCGCGATTCCGACAGACGACCCTATGAACAGTCCCACTCCCGCCGGCGCCGCGTTCAGCGAGCTGCCGCTGCCGTCCGCCACGCTCGCGAACCTGACGCAACTCGGCTACCTCGAGATGACCCCGATCCAGGCCGCGAGCCTGCCGATCGCGCTCGCCGGCCACGATCTGATCGCCCAGGCGAAAACCGGCAGCGGCAAGACCGCGGCGTTTTCGCTGGCGCTGCTCGCGCGTCTCGACACGCGCCAGTTCGCCGTCCAGTCGATGGTGCTGTGCCCGACGCGCGAACTCGCCGATCAGGTCACGCAGGAAATCCGCCGTCTCGCGCGCGCGGAAGAAAACATCAAGGTGCTGACCCTGTGCGGCGGCACGCCGATGCGTCCGCAGACGGCGAGCCTCGAACACGGCGCGCACGTCGTGGTCGGGACGCCGGGCCGCATCATGGATCACCTCGAACGCGGCACCCTCGCGCTGCAATCGCTGAACACGCTCGTGCTCGACGAAGCCGACCGCATGCTCGACATGGGTTTCTTCGACGACATCGCGAAGGTCGCGCGGCAATGTCCGAAAGAGCGGCAAACGCTGCTGTTTTCGGCGACGTATCCCGAGGGCATCGCGAAGCTGAGCCAGCAGTTCCTGCGCAATCCGAAGGAAATCAAACTTGCCGAGCGGCACGACGACAGCAAGATCCGTCAGCGCTTCTACGAAGTGAGCGAAGACGAGCGTCTGCACGCGGTCGGGCTGCTGCTGAACCACTTTCGTCCGGTCAGCACGATCGCGTTCTGCAACACGAAGCAGCAGTGCCGCGATCTGCTCGACGTGCTGCGTGCGCAGGGTTTTCATGCGCTCGCGCTGCATGGCGAGCTCGATCAGCGCGAGCGCGATCAAGTGCTGATCCAGTTTGCGAACCGCAGCTGCTCGGTGCTGGTCGCGACCGACGTCGCCGCGCGCGGCCTCGACATCGCGCAACTCGAAGCGGTGATCAACGTCGATGTGACGCCGGACCCGGAAGTGCACACGCACCGCATCGGTCGCACGGGCCGCGCCGATCAGGAGGGCTGGGCGCTCAGTCTTGCGAGCATGGACGAGATGGGGCGTGTCGGCGGGATCGAGCAGGCGCACAAGCGTGACGTCGAATGGCACAAGCTCGCCGAACTCAAGGCGGCCAGCAACGAACCGCTGCTGCCGCCGATGGAGACGCTGCAGATCCTCGGCGGCCGCAAGGACAAGATCCGCCCCGGCGACGTGCTCGGCGCGCTGACCGGCGACGCCGGTTTCGCTGGCTCGCAGATCGGCAAAATCAACGTGACCGACATGTCGACCTATGTCGCGGTGGAGCGCAGCATCGCGCGCGAGGCGGTGCGCCGGCTCAGCGCGGGCAAGCTGAAGGGCCGCAAGGTCAAGGTCCGATTGATGGACGAAGCCTGATTGATCGGAAGCCCCGGCTTTTTTCGAATTCAAGGTTGACTCGCGAAACGGCCGCATCTGCGGCCGTTTGCACAAGCGCGCCGCATCGCATCACATTCCTTCATACCTACGCGGTTTCCCGCATTCCGCAGACTTCCGATCACCTCCCCGCAAACCCTGATCCTGCCGGCTCTGCCCCGCTCGCGGCGCCTTCTCGCGAGCCATGACGAAAACGCATGCCGCGCATGACAAAGTTTCGATTGTGAGCGTTCTCTGGCTGATGCCTAATCACCCCACCGGAAGGAACGCCCCGCCGCCGCCGTTCGCGCGGCCGCCGGCGGCTGAAGAAAGGGAGAAAGTCTTATGCAGAGCGCCACGCAAGCCCGCTCGAAACTGCCGGACGTCGGCACCACCATTTTTACCGTGATCGGCCAGCTGGCCGCGCAACACGATGCGTTGAACCTGTCGCAGGGCGCGCCGAATTTTGCGCCGGACGCGAAGCTCGTCGATGGTGTCGCGCAGGCGATGCGCGCCGGTCACAACCAGTACGCGCCGATGGCCGGTATCGCCACGCTGCGCGAGGCGCTCGCCGAGAAGGTCGAAACACTGTACGGCGTGCGCTACGATCCGGCCAGCGAAGTGACCGTGCTCGCGAGCGCGAGCGAAGGGCTCTATTCGACGATCAGCGCGCTCGTGCATCCGGGCGACGAAGTGATCTACTTCGAGCCGTCGTTCGACAGCTATGGCCCGATCGTGCGCCTGCAGGGCGCGACGCCGGTCGCGATCAAGCTGTCGCTCGACCACTTCCGCGTGAACTGGGACGAAGTCGCCGCCGCGATCACGCCGAAGACGCGCATGATCATCGTCAATACGCCGCACAATCCGACCGCGACGATCTTCAGCGAAGCCGATATCGAGCGGCTGAAAGCGCTGACGCGCAACACCGACATCGTAATTCTGTCCGACGAAGTCTACGAACACGTCGTGTTCGATGGCGCGAAGCATCAGAGCATGGCGCGCCATCGCGAGCTCGCCGAACGCAGCGTGATCGTGTCGTCCTTCGGCAAGTCGTATCACGTGACCGGCTGGCGCGTCGGCTATTGCCTCGCGCCTGCCGCGCTAATGGATGAGATCCGCAAGGTCCATCAGTTCATGGTGTTCTCCGCCGATACGCCGATGCAATACGCGTTCGTCGAGGCGCTTGCCAATCGCGACAGCTATCTCGGCCTGTCCGACTTCTATCAGAAGAAGCGCGATCTGCTTGCGCATGCGCTGCGCGAATCGCGCTTCGAGCTGTTGCCGAGCGAAGGCAGTTTCTTTATGCTCGCGCGCTTCCGCGGCTTTTCCGACGAAAGCGACAGCGATTTCGTGCTGCGCCTGATTCGCGATGCGCGCGTCGCGACGATTCCGTTGTCGGCGTTCTATACCGACGGCACGGATTCCGGGCTGATTCGCCTGAGCTTCTCGAAGGACGACGCGACGCTGCTCGAAGGCGCGCGGCGTCTGTGCGAGATCTGAGCGCGCGACGGCACACGCGAAGTAGCCGAAGTCATGAAAGTATTCGAAGAAAGAAGGGAGATGTTATGAAGTTGTTCAAATGCTTGTTGGCGCTGGCCTGCGCAGGCGCGTCGCTCGCAGCAGGGTCCGCCGCGAGCGCCGCCGATACCGCGACGCTGCGTTTCGGCCTCGAAGCGCAGTACCCGCCGTTCGAATCGAAAGGGCCGAACGGCCAGCTGCAGGGGCTCGATATCGACGTGGGCAACGCGGTCTGCGCAGCCGCGCATATGACGTGCAAGTGGGTCGAAACCTCGTTCGACGGCCTGATCCCCGCGCTGCAAGGTCGCAAGTTCGACGCGATCAATTCGGCGATGAACGCGACCGAACAGCGCCGCCAGGCGATCGATTTCACGACGGTGGTCTATCGCGTGCCGACGCAATTGATCGCGCGCAGCGACAGCGGTTTGCTGCCGACGCCCGCGTCGCTCAAAGGCAAGCACGTCGGCGTGCTGCAAGGCTCGATTCAGGAGACCTTTGCGAAGGTGCATTGGGAACCGGCCGGCGTGATCGTGCTGCCGTATCAGGACCAGAACCAGGTCTATACGGATCTGACCGCGGGGCGTCTCGATGGCACGCTCGTGCTCGCGCCTGCCGGGCAGACGGGCTTTCTGTCGAAGCCCGACGGCAAGGGCTACGCGTTCGTCGGTCAGCCGGTGCGCGACGACAAGATTCTCGGCAGCGGCATCGCCTACGGCATTCGCAAGGGCGACACCGCGCTGCGCGATCAGTTGAACGCCGCGATCGCCAAGGTGCAGGCCGACGGCACGGTGAAGACGCTCGCCGCGAAATATCTCGGCAATATCGACGTGAGCGCGAAGTAGTCGGGTCGTGTCGAGTTGGACGAGCGGCGCCGCGCGTTCGCTTGTTGGCCATGCGTTTGACGGCTAGGATACGTAGGCTTCGCAAAGTCGGAGACGAGGGCGAAGTCGACGCATCGACCGGACAACGCGCATGGGTGAGACGACCGAAGCGGCAAGCGCTGTGAACCACGCGCGCACCAAGGGTGCATCCGCGCCGCCCTTCTGGCGCAGCGACGCGCTGCCGTTCATCGAGGCGCGCTCCATCGACGATGGCCGCAAGGTCTGCTACGCCAAACATTCGCACGAAACGTTTTCGATCGGCGCGGTGACGGGCGGCCGCAGCGTCTATCTGAACCGTCACGCGCGCGAGTGGATCGGCGCGGGCGCCGTCGTGATGATGAACCCCGACGATGTGCACGCCTGCAACC
>DATAQT010000431.1:0-1814 GCA_036264535.1 Paraburkholderia sp.
GCCCGTCGTGCCTGCTTCTGAGCCGCCAGAACTTGCGCTTCGTGACGCGCTCCGCCGAACAGATCGCCGCAATCGCGCGTGGCGGCTACGTGTTGCGCGACTGGCCGGGCGAAACACCGCCTGCGCGAGGCGAGCAAGCCGCGCGCATCGTGCTGATCGCCACGGGCTCCGAAGTGTCGCTCGCGCTCGACGCGATTGCACCGCTCGCAGCCGCCGGCATCGTCGCGCGCATCGTGTCGATGCCATCGACCAGCGCGTTCGACCGGCAGCCGTCCGCGTGGCGCGACGCGGTGCTGCCGCCGGGCGTGCCGCGCGTCGCGATCGAGGCGGGCGTGCGCGCGTTCTGGCGGCAATACGTGGGGCTCGACGGCGGCGTGGTCGGCATCGATACGTTTGGCGAGTCGGCCCCGGCCGCTGCGTTGTTCGAGCATTTCGGACTGAACGCGCAGGCGGTGGTGGACGAAGCCCGCCGCGTCGCGGACTATGCGCGCCAAACCCGCGGCTAAAAGAGATTTCATTTCATATCGAGGAGCACGCCATGGCCTTCATCACCCTGCGGCAACTGCTGGATCACGCGGCCGAACACGACTACGGCGTGCCCGCGTTCAACGTCAACAACATGGAGCAGATTCAGGCGATCATGCGCGCGGCCGAAGCCACCGACAGCCCGGTGATCCTGCAGGCATCGGCGGGTGCGCGCAAATACGCGGGCGAGCCGTATCTGCGTCATCTGGTGCTCGCCGCGCTCGAAGCGCACCCGGACATTCCGCTCGTGCTGCATCAGGATCACGGCGCGAGCCCCGCCGTCTGTCAGCAGGCAATCCGCTCGGGCTTCACCTCGGTGATGATGGACGGTTCGCTGTTGCCCGACCAGAAAACCCCCGCCGCGTACGACTACAACGTCGACGTGAGCCGGCGCGTGGTCGATGCAGCGCATGCGGTCGGCGTGTCGGTGGAGGGCGAACTGGGCTGTCTCGGCTCGCTCGAAACCGGCACGGCCGGCGAGGAGGACGGCGTCGGCGCGGCAGGCAGGCTGACGCGCGAGCACCTGTTGACCGATCCCGAGGAAGCACGGCGCTTCGTCGACGCGACCGGCGTCGACGCACTCGCGATCGCAATCGGTACTTCGCACGGCGCGTACAAGTTCAGCCGCGAGCCGACCGGCGACATTCTCGCGATCGACCGTATCGCCTCTATCCATGCGCGCCTTCCAAACACGCATCTGGTGATGCACGGTTCGTCGTCGGTGCCGCAGGAATGGCTGGCGGTGATCCGCGAGTACGGCGGCGAGATTCCGACCACCTACGGCGTGCCCGTCGCCGAGATCCGCCGCGGCATCGCGCACGGCGTGCGCAAGGTCAATATCGACACCGACATCCGTCTCGCGATGAGCGGCGCGATGCGCAAATCGCTCGCCAATGCGCGCTCGGAGTTCGATCCGCGCGCGGCATTGAAGGCAGCCACCGCGGCGGCGAGCGCGATCTGCGTCGAGCGCTTCGAGGCGTTCGGTTGCGCGGGGCAGGCGGCGCGCATCAAGCCGCTGCCGCTCGACACGATGGCGAACCGCTATCACTAAAGCCACTGGCACGGAGAACGCGATGCGCGAATTCCTGATTGCTCCGTCGCTGCTGTCGGCGGATTTTGCCCGGCTTGCCGACGAGATTCGCGACGTGACGGCGGCCGGCGCGGACTGGATTCATCTGGACGTGATGGACAACCACTACGTGCCGAACCTGACGGTCGGGCCGCTGGTGTGCTCGGCGATCCGGCCATACACGTCGCTGCCGTTCGACGTGCATCTGATGACCACGCCG
>DATAQT010000464.1:0-2421 GCA_036264535.1 Paraburkholderia sp.
GACATGAACATCGAGCTCAAGCTCACGGTCGAAGACCTCAACGCCCGCTACGCCCAGGCGATCGACGATGACAAGCTCGAAGCGTGGCCGGATTTCTTCACCGAGCAGGGCCGCTACCGCGTTACCACGGCGGAGAATTTCGAGCGCGGCCTGCCGCTCGGCATGATCTATGCAACCTCGCGCGCCATGCTGCGCGACCGCGTGCGTTCGCTGCGCGAGGCCAATGTCTACGAAGCGCAGCGTTACCGCCACGTGATCGGGGTGCCGCTTATCGCGTCCGCCGGCGGCAGCGCCGTGCGCGCGCAGACGAGTTTTATCGTTGCCCGGGTCATGCACAGCGGCGAAACCACGTTGTTCGCCACCGGCCGCTACCACGACCACGTCGTGCTCGACGACGGCCAAGCCCGCTTTGCCGAGAAGATCGTGATCCTCGACAGCCGCCTGATCGACACACTGCTCGCCATTCCGCTCTAGCCCGCACGCCATGCCCGAGTCCGCCGCCGCCTCGTTGACGCGCCACCGCTCGTTCGTGCTGTTCTGGTGCGCGCGCACCTTCACCAACGGCGCCTACATGATGCAGGGGGTCGCGGTCGGCTGGCAGATTTACGAGCTCACCAACGATCCGTTCGACCTCGGCCTGGTCGGGCTGGTGCAATTCGTGCCGCTGGTGGTCTTGTCGGTGGTCATCGGCCAGGTCGCCGACCGCTTCGACCGGCGCATCGTCGTCGCCACCTGTCAGATAGGCAAGGCGCTGGCCGCGCTCGCGCTCGCGGTCGGCACCGCGCGCGGCTCGCTCACCCGCGACGCCATGCTGGCCATTCTGTTGGTGTCGGGCACGGCGCGCGCGTTCGAAATGCCGAGCATCCACGCGCTGCTGCCCTGCATCGTGCCGGTGACGCTGTTGCCGCGCGCGATCGCCGCCTCGGTGAGCGCGCAGCAGACCGCCGTCATCTGCGGGCCCTCGCTCGGCGGGCTCTTGTATATGCTCAGCCCAACCGGCGTTTACGCGATCTGCACCGCGGTCTTCATCGCGGCGAGCGTGCTGATCAGTCTCATCCGCGTCGCGCGGCGCAGCGAAGAGCGCAAGCCGATCAATCTCGAGACGCTGTTCGCCGGCTTTCGCTATATCCGCAGCCGTCCGATCCTGTTGGGCGCGATCTCGCTCGACCTGTTCGCGGTTCTGCTCGGCGGAGTGACCGCGCTATTGCCGATCTACGCCCGCGACATCCTGCAGGCCGGGCCGTGGGCGCTCGGCCTGTTGCGCTCGGCGCCGGCGGTCGGGGCGCTGGCCATTTCGGTCGTTCTCGCGCGCCGCGCCATCGCCGGCAACGCCGGCCGCATCATGTACGCCGCGGTCGGAATCTTCGGGCTGGCGAGCCTGGCTTTCGGACTGTCGACCTCGATCGCGCTGTCGTTCCTCGCGCTCGTGATCTACGGCGCGTCCGACGCGATCAGCGTCGTCATCCGGCAATCGCTGGTGCAGATGCGCACCCCCTACGAGATGCTGGGCCGGGTGCTGGCGGTCAACTCGATGTTCACGGGCTCCTCGGGCTCGCTCGGCGAATTTCGCGCCGGCGCGGTCGCGGCGGCGCTGGGCGCGGTGCCGTCCGCGCTGATCGGCGGCTTGGGCACGATCACGGTGATGCTGATCTGGATGTGGGCATTCCCGCAACTTCGCCGCGTCGACAAATTGACGCCGGAGGCAGGAGCGGCGCCGTGACCGCGACATTGGGACCGATTAAGGTGCGCTCGTTCCGCGCCCGCCCAAGACCGCGCCGGCATCGCAAGCTTCGTGACGTCTGGTCCCGGCACGATTGGGACTTGCCCGCGATGTCCGCAGTCCGGTCGCGATCAGGCGCAAAGTCGCCTCGCCTGGGCTCGCATCATTGACGCTGGGGGATAGCGCATGGCCGAACCTTCCCGTCCCGCCCGGCTGTGGTATCAGAGCTTCGTTCATCCGGTCGAGCAGGCGCCCTACATCGAGCGGCTGCAAGCGTTGCTCGACGCGGCTGCCGGTCCCGGCATCCGGTTCGAGGTCCATGGCCTCGATCCTCCCGACCACCTCTTCCATCCGCTGACGGAATTCCGCTGCGCGGCGCAGACCATCCGCAATGCCCTGGACGCGGAGCGGGCAGGGTACGACGCCTTCGTCATCGGTCACTTCCAGGAGCCCGGCTTGTTGGAAATCCGCGGCGCGGTCGACATTCCCGTGGTTGGTCTCGGTGAAGCGACGCTGCTCGCGGCATTGAGCATGGGGCGCCAACTTGGTCTCGTGACCATCGATCCGGTCTTCATCGACTGGCATGAGCGGCAGGTGAGAGCGCACGGCCTCGACCAGCGCGTCACCGGCGTGCGGGCGATTCACGTGGATCTGCCCGGTTTCATGCGCGCCTTCACCGACGATACGAGCTACGCGCGCGT
>DATAQT010000476.1:0-14707 GCA_036264535.1 Paraburkholderia sp.
GCCCGTCGCCGTGCCGGCGGCAGGCGCATTCTCGCCCTGCGCATACGCGGTGCCGGCCCGCGCAATCAGCGCGGACGACGCGCCGACGAGCGCCACTGCCGTCTTCATGAAGTCGCGTCGATCGACACCATCTTTCGGTTCATTCTGCATGATGCGGGCTCCTTATGTTGTTCGCACGACTCGGCTGCTCTGACTCCGTCGAATTCAGCCACCCTGAGGCCAAGGGGAAATAGCATTCGAAACACGCTGCTCAACGCCGTTCACAAAGAATTGACCCCGATGCGACGGCGTGCCTTTCACGCGGTGTGCACGCCCCAATCATCGCCCACGATCGAATACGGCGCTGCCCGAAGCCCCCAAAATATCAGTGTCATTTATTCAGAGCAGCATTTTCTATCGATTTGTCCGATCGACCGTCCCGCCGTATGCTCGGCTCAAACGCACGAAGCCTCGAACTGGAACGGCGCCAGGAGAGCCGATCCGGCAAGCCAGGGCCATCCCGAGCTTGCCAGACGACCTTCCTCCCGGCATCCTTCGCAGGAAATTAACCGACCCATCGGTCGGTGAAAGATAACCAGGGTCCCCATTCACCGATTGGCCCACGAATTGTCGGTAACCAGCATGCAGCTCGAGAATCACACCTTTACCGACGCGGGCGAACACGCCGCGCTGCTTTCCGGCTGGGAACAGCAGTATTTCCAGCTCGATTGCGGGCCCTTTCACGGTCGACTCCAGCAGGTCGGCGTGGACGGCATCCACGTGTTCTACGAATCCGTGAATCGCCGCATCGTCCAGCAGGGCAGCACCCCGAGCGACATGCTCGTGTTCGGCATCGTGCTCGACGCCACCTCACCGGTGACCTTCGCGGACCGCTCCGTCACCAAGGATTCGATCATCTGCGCGCGCGCGAACCGCGAATTCTTCCTGCATTTTCCGGGCGAGACCCAGCTCCTCGGTGTCGGCGTGAAGCTGCCGTTGCTCGAGCGGCACCCTGAGCTGGCCGCGCGGCTCGAAAGCAGCATGTCCAACAAGAACCCCGTGATGCCGCTCGCCCCCGGCGCGCGCGAGCAGTTCATCGCGCTGTGGCGCTACGTGAGCGACGAGGTGTTCGCGCTGAACGCGTTCGCGCAGTCGGAACTCGCGCAGCGCCGGGTCACGGCGCAGATTCTCGACATGCTCGATGCGCTGGTCGAGAACGGCATCCGCGACGAAAAGACCGATATCACGTGGATGTCGCATAGCGACGTGGTGGCCCGCTCGCACGAAATGATCCTCGCGCGCCCGTTGGAACCCGTGACCGTGCAGGAGCTGTGCGAATCGCTGCGGATCAGCCGGCGCACCGTGCAGACGAGCTTTCGTCTCGTGACCGGCAAATCGCCCGTCGAATACATGCGCGCGATCCGCCTGAACCACGTGCGCCAGTTGCTGCGCAAAGCGCCGCCGGTCGAGCTGACCGTGCGTGATGCCGCGCAACGGTGGGGATTTTTTCACTCGGGACACTTCACGCAGGACTATCGCGAGCTGTTCGACGCGATGCCGTCGGACAAGCGCCCCCGGTAAGCGAGCGGGTTCGACAGCGAAAAGCCGCGGCACGTCCCGGCTTTTCGCTGGTCCGCGCCCGATCCGCTAACGGCTGCCCAGATAGTCTTCGACCGCCGACGTCGCATAGTCGATCAGCACCGGCGTCAGCGTCTTCGCGGTCTCCGTATGCTTTCTCCTGTGCACCCAGCCCAGGTAGGTCGTGCTACGCGCTGCCATGAACAGCGGCAGATGCACCAACTGCTCGTCCGAAAGCGAACGATGCACGCGATAGCCGGCCACGAATGCCTGCATGGCAGTATCGAAGTACGGCTCGCCACGGATGAAGTACAGCGACGTCGCCACGTCGAACAGATGCCAGCCAAAACCCGCATCGTCGAAATCGATCACGCGTACGCGCTCGCCCTCCACCAGCACGTTCTCCGGCACGAGATCGGCGTGGATCAGGCCGAACTGGCCGGCGTCCTTGCTCAAGTCGTTCAGGTCGGTCCAGATCGCCTCTCGCGCGCGCTCGAACAGACGCCGCCGCGACGCGCCTAGCTGTTCCAGCTCCCAGTACCGCCCCCACAGCGGTTCGTCGCCCGCCAGCCCCTGTTCGCACCAGCTATGCCGCCGGAAGCCGTCGGACGCGCGCCACGCGCTCGTCTGGTTGTGCATCCTCGCCGCGATCCCGCCCAGCGTGTGGTAGCGCTGCGCGATGTCGCCCTCGCCGCCGTCGAGGCCCGATTCGAGCGCGCCGAGCTGGCGCCCGTCGACCCACTCGAGCACGTCAATCTGGCGGCCCGCGGGTAGCTCGTCGCTGTGCACGCGCTCGAACGGCCGCCCTTCGCGCGACTTCACCACGCGCGGCACCTCGATACCGGCGCTGGCGAGCGCATGCATCCATTCGAACTCGGAGTGCAACGCCGCGTCGTCGTGATAGCCGAGCCGATGGATGCGCAGCACCGCGCGCCGGCCGTCTTTGCTATCGACGCGAAACACGGCGTTCTCGCGGATCTTGATCGGCGCAATCGTCGCGTCGTCGAGATCCCAGAGCCCGAGCGCCTGCGTGGCGAGACGTTGCAGCGCGAACGCGTCCTCCGACGCGCGCGCGTCTTCTATACGGGTCATGGCGGTCCTGTCAGAGGGAGCGGAGTACGGCGTCGAGCGTGTCGATCAGCTGATCGGCATTGGCAGTCGAAAACGGCATCGGCGGACGGATCTTGAGGATGTTGTCGTGCACGCCGATCCGGCTGATCAGCACACCGCGCTCGCGCATCCCATTGACGACGCGGCGCGCCACGCCGCCTGCCGGTGCCTTCCTGAGCCGGTCTTCGACCATCTCGACCGCGAAGAACAAGCCGCTGCCGCGCACGTCGCCGATCGCCGCATGCTTCGCCGCGAGTCCACGCAGCTTGTCGAGCACGTCTCGGCCCACGCTCTGCGCGTTGCCTTGCAGCCCCTCGTCGGCGATCACGTCGAGCACTGCCATGCCCGCCGCGCACGAGACGGGGTTGCCCGCGAACGTGTTGAAGTACATCGGATTGCGCTCGGCGAAGTCTTCGATCAGCTCGCGGCGCGCCACCACGCCGGCGAGCGGATGGCCGTTGCCCATCGGCTTGCCCATCGTGACGATGTCGGGCGTCACGCCGAGCTTCTGATGGCCCCAGAAATGCGAGCCGAAACGCGCGAAGCCGCCCTGCACTTCGTCCGAGATGTAGACGCCGCCCGCGCGGCGCACCTTCTCCACGGCGCGCGCGAGATAGCCCGCCGGCACGTCCGGCAAACCTTCGCACGACAGCCCCGAGCACAGCAGCAGGCCGGCGACGCCCACGCCGTCGGCCGCGAAGGCGTCGATGGCGGCCTGCACCTCGTTCGCGTAGCGCGTCGCGAGTTCGTCCTCGCTCAGGTCGCCGCGTTCGCGATACGGATCGATGACCGGAATCGTGCGCACGTAGCGGCCGCGCTGCTGCTCCGTCGACAGAAACGAGCTGATCTGCACGACCGCCGCGGTATTGCCGTGATACGAATGCGCGGTGCAGATGATGCCCATGTTGCCGGTGCATTCACGCGCCATGCGCAACGCGAGCTCGTTCGCCTCGCTGCCCGTGCAGCAGAACATCACCATCGGCAAGGACGCGTCGAAGGTCGACACGAGCCGCTCGCCATACGCGACGATGTTCTCGTGCAGATAGCGCGTGCTGGTGTTCAACTGCGAAGCCTGCCTCGCGATCGCGTCGCTCACGCGCGGATGGCAGTGCCCGACATGGGGGACGTTGTTGTATGCGTCGAGATAGCGCCTGCCTTCGGCGTCGTAGAGCCAGACGCCTTCACCGCGCACCAGATGCAACGGCTCGTCGTAGAACAGCGACGCGCGTTTGCCGAGCACGCGGTAGCGGCGTTGCAGCAGATCCTGATCAGGCATGGGGTGTCTCCGTGAGTGGCGCGGCGCTGGCGTTGACGCTGGCCTGGCGCAGCATGAGCGCGTGACGGCGCACCGGGAAGTAGATGAGGAACCAGCTCGCGACGAACAGCGCGACGCCGGCGCCGATGACTTTCGAATAGGTGCCCGACGTCATGACGAAGGCCGCGAGCGCGGGGCCGGCCGCGAGGCCGATCATCTGCATCGCGGTCGCCGCGAGGACCATCCGCCCGCGCCGGTCGAACACCGCCATCGCCGACAGCAAGGCCGGCTGCGCGACGTTCCAGAAAAAGTTGTAGACGCAGACGACGAGCGCGAAGATCGCGAACGTCGTGTGCGCAGTCAGCAGAAGCAGGCACAACGAACCGCCGAGCACGCTGAGCGTGAGCGCCCGCGAGCGGCCGATGCGCGCGCCGCACGCGCCGAACGTCCAGGCGCCGAGCACGCCCATGAACTGCGACAGCGTCAGCGCGTTGGCGACCTGTTGCTCGTCGAGGCCGTCATTGGTGCCGATCAGGAACAGATACGCCCAGACGATGCCTTGCGCGACGAAGTACAGCAGCATCGCGAGCAACGCGGACGCCTTCGCGGGCGTGGGCAGTTCGATCGCGTTCGCGTCGGAATGCGGCGCGCTCTCACCGCCACGCGGCAGAAAGCGCACGAACGGCAGCAGCAGCAACGGAAACGCGGCGAAGAAAAACAGCAGCAGCCGGATGCCGCCGAGCGCGAACGCGCTCGGCACGAGCCACAACCCCAGCGCGCCATAGATCATCACCCACATGACCATGTAGCCGAAGTTGCGGTCCGGATTCGCGGTGAGCCCGACCGCCGCGAAGCTCAGCGAGATCAGGCCGCCCGCGCCGATGCCGACGAGGAATCGCAACACCAGAAAGACGTCATGAGCGGGCGTGAACGCGGACGCCGCGTTGCCGGCCGCCATCAGCAGGATCGACAGCACGATCACCGTGCGCCAGTTCACCCGCCTGGCGACGAGCGGCAGCAGGATCGCGCTCAACGCGATGCCCCACACCTCGACCGACGCGGCATAGCCCGCCGCCACCGCGTCGAAGCCGAGATACTTGACGAAGCCTTCGACGACCGCGGGCTGGACGATGAACACTTCCGGCCCGACCACGCCCGCGAAGATCGCAACCCACAGGCGTGCCCGGGAATTCGAATCCGTCTGTTGGCGCATGTCGCTGTCCCGCAGATCGACTGATGACATATTCATGGTGCGTTGACCCTCGAGTGTATGCCTCAGTAGGCGAAGCAAACCGATTTCGTCTCGGTGTACGCGTCGATGATCGCGCGCCCATGTTCGCGTCCGACGCCGGACGACTTGAAGCCGCCGAACGGCAGAGCGGGATCGACCATGTTGTGCGAATTGACCCACACCGTCCCGGCTTCCATGCGATCGACGACTCGCAGCGCCTTATCGAGCTGGTTCGTCCACACGCTTGCGCCAAGGCCGTACTCGCTCGAATTCGCGGCGCTGATCGCTTCTTCCAGATCGTCGTAAGGCATTGCGACCAGCACCGGGCCGAACACTTCCTCGTTGACGAGCGACAGCGGCCGGCGCGCTTCGTTGGCGACCACGGTCGGGCGCACGAAATAGCCGGCGCCGTCGTGCGCCGAGCCCCCCGCGACGATCTCACCACCCTGCGCGCGGCCTTCGGCAATCATGCCGACGACCTTGTCGCGATGACGCGACGAGACGAGCGGACCCATCTGCGTCTTCTCGTCGAAGCCGGAACCGAGCACGAGGCTGTTCGCGACCTGCGCGACGCCTTCGACGATCTGCCCGTACATCTTGCGCGGCACATAGAGGCGCGAACCCGCCGTGCACACCTGGCCGTGATTGAAGAAGATCGCGCCCGCCGCGCCTTCGATCGCCTTGCGCGGATCGCAGTCGTCGAGCACGATCACGGGGCTCTTGCCGCCCAGTTCGAGCGACACGCGGCGGATGTCACGGCCGCATTGCGCGCCGATCAGACGCCCTACTTCGGTCGAGCCCGTGAACGTCACCTTGTCGACGTCGGGGTGACGCACGAGCGCCGCGCCCGCGGTTTCGCCGCGACCGGTGACGACGTTGAGCACGCCTGCCGGGAAACCGGCTTCGAGCGCGAGTTCGGCCAGGCGAATCGCGGTCAGCGGCGTTTCCTCGGCGGGCTTGAGCACCACGGTGCAGCCGCAGGCGAGCGCCGGCGCGATTTTCCAGACCGCCATCAGCAACGGGAAATTCCACGGCACGATCGCGGCGACCACGCCGGCCGGCACGCGCTGCGTCGACGCGCGATACTGCACGCCCGGCGGAAAGCTCAGCGACAGATCGACCGTGCTGCCCTCGATCTTGGTCGCCCAGCCGGCCATATAGCGCAGCCACTGCGCGCTGCCGCCCACTTCGAGCATGCGCGAGAAGCCGAGCAGCTTGCCCTGGTTCAGCGTTTCGAGCGCGGCGAGTTCGTCGCCATGTCGTTCGACCAGATCGGCGAGCTTGAGCAGCAGATGTTCACGCGCGGCCGGCGGCATGCGGCGCCATTCGTTCGATTCGAACGCGCTCTTCGCGACGGCGACGGCGGCCGCGACGTCCTCGGCGTCGCCGTCGGGCACCTGGGCGATTTCGCGGCCGCTGGCCGGGTCGTAGACCGCGAAGGTCTTGCCGCTGCGCGCGGCGGTGGCACGGCCACCCACGATCATCTGGGTATGGAGGTTCGCAAGCAATGCTTCGATATTCATGTCTGCTCCTGATTGATCTACTTGATCTGAGTGATCTGGTTTATCGGGCGATGACGCCTTGTTTGGAAAACAGGACGGGCGAACCGTCGTTGCTCAACACCAGCGCGGTCAGCGCGTCGCGGCCCGGCAACTGCTTCGCCACGAAATCGCGCGCGCCCGGCTGCTTCACCGTGACGTAGCCGTCGAGTGCCACGGCCGCGACGCCGTGCGCGTTCGCGACGAGATCGGTGATCGAATCGTTGGCGCCGGACGGAACCGTCTGCCAAGTCGCGCCGTTATCGCCGCTCGCGAACAGATTGCCGCGCAGCCCGCCCACGTAGAGCGTGTGATCGGGCGCCATCACTCCGCTCCACAGCGTGCCTTTGTAGCCCGTGTGCAGCGCCTGCCAGCTCGCGCCGTCATCGCTCGACCTGAATACGGTGCCCTGCTCGGCCGCGATATAGACGTCCTTGTCCGGGCCCGCGAAGACGGAGAAGAGATTCAGTCCGCTCTTGCCGGCGTCTGCGCCCACCGTCTTGTCGACCTGTTGGGTCTTCCAGGTGGCGCCGCCGTCGTCGGTCGTGACGAGCAGCGACCAGAGGCCCACTGCCCAGCCGTGGTTCGCGTCGCGGAACGCGATCGAAAACAACGGTTGATCGACGCTGGTGTCGGACCGTTGCACGCGCCAGTTCTCGCCGCCGTCGTCGGTGCGCAGCACGACGCCCCAGTGCCCCGCCGCCCAACCGTGCCGTGCATCGGCGAAGCTGACCGAGGTCAGCGTGGCATTGGCCGGCACCTCGTGCGCCTGGCGGAAATGCGCGCCGTCGTCGTCCGACAGCAGAATCACGCCGTTGTCGCCGACCGCGACGATGCGGCTGCCCGCGAGCGTTGCGCCGAGCATCATCGAGCGCTCCGCGCCGTCGCGATGCTTCGCGGCCGTGAGCACGACCTTGTTGTCGGGCGCTGCGCCCGCGAGCGCGTCGTGGGCGCAGCACAGCGCCGCCAGCACGGCGAGCGCCGCCGCGCAGGCGCTCTTCAGGCTCTTTGTCTTTTGCATGATGCGTTATCCTTACTTTGTCCCGATGGCGCGCTAGTGACTGAAGAAGCTCGAGCTTTTGACCGACGAGCGGCGCGGGAAGAGCCGCGTGAGCAAGACCGCGAGCGCGGGCAGCGCCGTCATCGCCATCACGAGATTGACGATGAACATGAACGCGAGCAGCTTGCCCATGTCCGCCTGGAACTTGAGCGCCGAGAAGCTCCATGTCGCCACACCCACCGCCAGCGTGATCGCCGTGAAGATCGTCGCGACGCCCACTTCGAGAATCGCCTGCTCGACCGCTTTCACGATCGGCACGTCATGCGACAGATGCAGCTGCAGGCGGTTGTAGATATAGAACGCGTAGTCGACGCCGATACCGACCGCGAGCACCATGACCGGCAGCGTCGCGACCGTCAGCCCGATCTGCAGCTGCTTCATGAACCAGTAACCGATGAAGGTCGCCACGGTCAGCGGCAGGCAGCACGCGATCACCGCGCGCAAGTCGCGATACGCGAGCAGCACGAGCACGATGATCGCCGCGTACACGTAGAGCATCATCGGCAGTTCGCTGCGCGCCACTTCGTCGTTGGTCGCGGCCAGTACGCCCGCGTTACCGGCGGCGAGGCGAATCGTCACGCCGTCCAGATGGTTGTCCGCGCGATAGGTCTTCACCGCGTCGATCACGCGATTGATCGTCGAGGCCTTGTGATCCGACAGGAACAGATGCACCGCGCTCATGCGGCAGTCCTTCGTCATGTAGCCGTGCACGCGGTTGATCTCCGCACTCAGTGCTGCATAGTTGGTCGGATCGATCGGCACGACGAACATCTTCGGATTGCCCTCGTTGTAGCCCTCGTTGTAGGTGCGCAGCATCTGCGGATACGAGCTGACCGATATGACGCCCGGCACGCGATCCATCGACGCGACGAAGTCGTCCTCGAAGAGGCCGAGCCGTGGATCGGTGCAATCGGCCGACTTCGGTGTTTCGAACACGACCGTGAGCCAGTCGAGGCCGACGTCGTAGCTGCCGGAGATCGCCACCGCGTCTTCGTTGAAGCGCGAATCGGCGCGCAACTCGGGCGCACCCGGCTGCAACGTGCCGACCACGCGATCGCGGCTTTGCCACACCGCCACGCCGAAAACCACGGCCGTCACGGCCAGCGTGATCACGGCGTTGCGCGGTTCGGCCACGCGGGCGAGCAGCCTCAACCAGTGCGCTCGCCTCTCGCGCGCGGCGAGGGCGCGGTCCGCGTATTCCTTGGTGAAATGCAGGCACGAAGCGACGACCGGCAGCATCACGAGGTTCGTCACGATCTTGTAGCCGACGCCGAGCGATGCCGTGATCGCGAGCTCGCGCACCATCGGAATCGGAATCAGCAGCAGCGTAATGAACGACACCAGCGCGGTGACGAGCGCGAGCGTGCCCGGAATCAGCAGGCCGCTGAAGCTGTGGCGCGCGGCCTCCATCGGCGTGCGTCCATGCGAGAGTTCGCGCACGATGAAGTTGATCTGCTGGATGCCGTGCGACACGCCGATCGCGAACACGAGAAACGGCACCAGCACCGCGAGCGGGTCGAGCCCGAAGCCGAGGATGCGCAGCGTGCCGAACTGCCAGACGAGCGACGTGAGCGAGCACGCGATCGGCAGGATCGTGAAGCGTAGCGAGCGGCTGTACCAGTAGACCGCGCCGGCCGTCAGCACCAGCGCGAGCGCGCAGAACACGAGCACGCCGGAGGCGCCGTCGGCGATATCGCCGATCTGCTTCGCGAAGCCGATGATCTGCACCTGATAGTCGCCGTTCTCATACGGCTTGCGCAGCTTCTCTTCGAGGAGATGGTTGAAGGCCACGTAGTCGAGTGCGTTGCCGTTCGCATCGCGCTCGTTCAGCTCGGCCGTGATCATCGCGCTCGTCTGGTCGCGCGACACGAGCACGCCGACGTAGCCGCCCGCCGAGGTCGACTGGCGAATCGAGGCGATCTTCTCGGGCGTCAGACTTTCGGGCGTGATCGTGCCGTCGATCAGCGGGTCCGCACGAAAACCGTCTTCGGTGATTTCGTTGACGAAAGAATTCGGCGTCCATAGCGACTGCACGCCGCCGCGATCGACATCGGGCAGATAGCCGACGGCCTGGGTGATCTGATAGAGCCGCGTCAGGCCCTCGCGCGTCCAGATCGTGCCCTTGCGCGCCTTCAACACGACCGTGATCCGGTTCGCGCCGAGCAGATCGTTCCGGTATTGCCGGAACGTTTTCACGTATTCGTGCTGCGTCGGAATCTGCTTGTCGAATCCCGCGTCCATGCGCAACTGCAACGCGAACACGGCCATCACTACCGTAAAAACGGCGATCACACACAGTGTGATCGCGCGATGCCCGAACAGGAACGCTTCGAGCTTGCTTACCAGACGATTCAACACATTGCGCCCCTCAAAGTCTGCTGCTGATCCACGGTGCGCACCCCAAGATGGGCGCGCACCTACCTGCCTGAAACCTGCTGCTTAAAAATTACGCGTTGCGAACATGCCGACGAAATTGCGGTCGGCGTACGGGTTACCGACGGTGTTGTGACCGCCGAAGAACGCCGTGAAGTTGATGCCGGCCTGCCAGATGGTCGGGTTCTGGTTGAACAGCACATAGACGTTGACCGACTTCGCGCCCTGCATGTAATTGGCGGTGAAGGTCGGCGTGTAGCCGTACAGCGCGTCGTTGAACGTCACGCCGGGCGTCACCTGCCAGCCCGGGATGATCGTGCCGTCATAGGTCCAGTTGAAGTCGATCGTGGCGCCAACCGAACTCGCCGTGCCCTGCGCGGCCGTAATCGGATAGCCGAAGCCCGAGTTGTTGTTCAGCCACGTGAAGTAGCCGGCGGCCGGCGCCTGCGTGACCTGTTGACCATCGACCGAGCGCGTTATCCCGTTCGAATTGAGGCCGGGATAGTAGATCCACGCGAGTTCCATCGTCAGCACCGCCATGTCGGCGTGAATCAGCTTCAGGAACGGATAGTCGCTCTGCGTGAGACTCAGCTGGCCGTTGATCAGGTACTGCAGCTTCTTGCGGTCTTCCCACTGCTGGCAGGTGATGCCCCCCACGCCGTTCGTGTTGAAGTCGAGCGGACCGCCCGCGCCGAAGCAGCCGGACAGCGCGACCGCATCGTGCGGACGGTACGACAGCTCGGTGCCGATCGCCCAGTCGCCGATGCCGAAGTTCGCGCTCGCGCCGAACAGTTGCCGGTTGTCGAGGTACTTGAACTGCATCGAGCCGTCCGGCATTGACTCGGCGACCGGCGACTTGTCGGTGTAGTTCTCGTAGTAGAAGCCGAAGTTGACGTCGGCGCTCTTCGGCTTGTAGTTGAACTTGATACCGAACTGCGGACGGTACTTGTTCGGCAGCTGCGTCGAGACCGGGACGCCGATCGAGTTGAACGGCGGCCCCGCAAACTGGCCGTTCACGAGGCCGTTGGTGATACCCCCCACGAAATTCGCGTTACCCGCGTTCGGCCCCGCGATGGTCCCGGCGTCGAAGCCGCCCACGTTGCCATTGGCCGTGCTGATGCTCAACGGACCCGCGCCGCGGCCGAAGATGTCGCCGGCCGACCAGTACGAGCCGACCGGCGGATAGCGGTTGCTTTCCCAGCTGAACTGGTAATAGGCCTCGGTGCTGAGTCCCGACGTGATGCCGCTCGCGAAGCTGAGCATCGGCTCGGGCAGCAGCGCCTGCTTCAACTGCGTGCCCGGGATCAGCAGCTTCTGGATATCGACCGCGTTGGTCGCATTGATGCCGTTGGTCGCGAAGAAGCTCTCGCCCCAGTTGATGACCTGGTTACCGAGCCGCACGTGCGCCGAGTGGTCGTTCACCGTGAAGTCCTTCTGGACCCACAGATCGAGCAGATCGACCGGATAGACGATCTGCGAGGACGCGGTGCTCGACAGCTCCGTTCTGTTGGTGTTTTTCGCCAGAAAATCGTACATGCCGGTGCCGCGCACCATGAACTTGACGCCTTCGCTCGGCATCGTCAGCAACAGCTCGCTGGTGGCGCTAATGTACGTGCTGAACGGCTGCCCCTTGCGATAGTTGAGGTTGCCGTCGTCTCCGTTGGACCACTGCGCGGTGTTCGCGCCCGCGCCGCAACCGTTGGCGTTCGGGTCGCCCGTCAGCGAGCAGCTCGGGTTCTTGACCCGGATGCCTCCGCCCGCGGTCAGGTTCGTCACCCACGAGCCGTTGACGGCGCCGTCATCGAGTGTGAACTCGTATGCCGAGGCCCCCTGTGCCGCCATCAGCATACCTAACGAAATTGCTGCGCTGATTTTTGTCTTCGATATCACGCTCTTCCCCTGCCTGCTTTCTTCCAGGTCGAATATGAAGGGTGGCGGCGCAATGCTGCGTAGGCGCCGCCACTCCCTGACGCTACGTTATCGCTCGCTCACCGAGCGCAGGTTCTCGGACGAATAGAAGTCGTCCTTGAAACGCGCGTCGTTCGAATCCTCGTACCAGCGGATGTCGGTGTTGGTACCGATGGTCGACTGGTCGGTCACGTAGCGGCCGTTGTTGAGGTCGTACTGGACGAACGGCTCGACATCGCAGGCGCCGTGCAGCTCGTACACCGGGATCGGATACGCTTCCTTGACCTTCCAGAGCTTGCCCTGGGCGTCGTAGTCTTCGCCCGCCACCGCGAGGCCGCTGTCTTCGTCGATATAGAAGACCTTCTTCGAGGCCACGTGACGCACGCCCGACTTCAGGGTCGCCTCGACCACGTAGACCCGGTGCAGCTCATAGCGGCGCGCATCGGGGCTCACGGCATCCGGCTTGAAGACGTCGTCGAACTTGTCCTTGAAGTTGAACATGCCGAAGTCGTCGTACGGGATATAGATTTCCTTCTTGCCAACGAGCTTCCAGTCGAAGCGGTCGAGCTGGCCGTTGAAGAGCCAGGGCTCGTCGACCGTGTACTGGTTCTCGAAGCCGATCTGCGGCGCGTCGTACGAATACGCGGGCATGCGGCGCACGCGGCGTTGACCGGTGAAGTAGTAGTAGGTGTCGCTCGCCTTGTCGAAGTAGTCGCGCTGCACGAGGCCCTGCCCTGCAAGCGCGGCGGGTGTCTCATAGGCGAAATAGATTGCGTAGAGCATGCCGGCCTGCTGCGGCGAGGTCGCGCCCTTCTTGCCCCACGGGAAGAACAGCGTCTGCTTCGATTCGGCCTTGATCCATTCGGTGCTGCCCGGTCGCGGCGAGGCCGCCGTCACCGCCTTCTGCCATTCGGCGCCGATGCCGCGATAGCGCGCGAGGTGATCCCACATCGCTTCGGCACCGGTCTTCGGCGCGGGGAACGGCATGCCCGGCAGGCTCGCGCTCTCCAGATTCTCGCCGGTCGAATCCATCTTCGACTGGGTCGCGTTGAGCTTCGTGTTGGCCTGCACGAAGTCCGGCGCGCCGCATTCGCGGTGGGTCGGATAGATGTCCATCCGATAGCCCTTCTTCTGCCTGATCAGTTGGACCTGACCGGGCGTCAGATTGTCCGCGTACTTGTCGACGTTGCTCGCGTCGATCGAGTACAGCGGTTTTTCGCCCTTGTGCTTCCAGTAGTCGCCGCGCACCTTGCCATACGACCAGTCCGCGGGCGATGCCTGCGGACCCGCGTACGCGGGAATCCGGCCGTCGGCGCTCGCACCCTTGTCCATGCCGGCCGTGTCCGCCAGCGCCCCACCCGCGAGCGTTCCCAGCACGGCGGCCAGCACCGCCGCCGAACACATCGCTCCTACCTGCGTCTTGCCTTTCATCGTCTCGATCTCCCGATACCTGTTGAATCGCCCGGCCGTCGTTGCGGCCACTTAGTACTGGTCTGCCACTGCCGTATCGCCGCTCGTGCGCAGGCTCTCGATCAGAGCCTTGCGATGCTTCGCGACATCGGTGAGCGCGGGACGTCGCTTCGCGGCGACTTCCTGCGCGGTATAAGGCCTGAAATCCGCGGGCCTCGTGTCTGCATTCCTCGTGTCGATGAGCCAGTTCAGAACGTTTGCGAGTTCCGCGTCGCTCAACGAAGAGTTCGACGCGCCCGGCACGCGCATCACGAACTCGCGTCCCTCGGCAAGCCGCACGAAGTGTCCGAGCTCGCCCGTGAGAGGCGGCACCTTGCCCGTGATGCCGTGCGCGTCGCCGGTGTGACAGCCCATGCAGTTGAGGACCCAGGCCTCGCGCGCGGCCGCTGCGTTGTAGCCGCGCTCCTGTGCGTGCACGGCCGCGCCCGACACTGCCGCGCTCGCGGCGAGCAACGCGGCATACAACTGGCGTGCACGCATCGTCTTCATAGCCCGAGACTCTTGAGCGCGACGTCGCGATGCGCGCGCACCTGGGCGCCGTCCATCTCCGTCGCGCGCAGCGCCTTCACTTCCGCCGCGGTGAACGGCTTCGCGCCCGCATGCTTCGCGTCCACGTCGAAGACGAGGTAATTGAGCACGTTCGCGAGGTCCTCATCGGACTCGGCGCGGAAGCTCGGCATCTTGAAGTTGTAGCTCTTGTCCTTGATCGCGATCGTGCCGAACATGCCGTTGAGCACGGTCAGGCCGAGTTGCGTGCGCCCCTGCGGGTTCGCCGCATAGCGGCCCGGCAGCTCGGTGAGTGGGGGCGCAAGACCGTCCTGCCCCTTGCCGCCGGCCTGATGGCAAACGACGCACCTGGTGTCGAAGAACTCCCTGCCCGGCGCGTATTGAACGTTTTGTGCGAACGCCGCGCTCGCGCTCAACGCGGCGCCCGTCACGCACAAGCTCACGGCCCACCTGGCGAGGCGCCGGCTGGAAATCGTCGTTGTCATTGCTGCGCTACTCCGAGCAAAGCCGATACCGAGCAGTGATAGTTCGCGTTGCCACTCGCCATGCACCAGTTGATGTCGTTGTTCTGCGAGAGCTTGTAGAGCGGCTTCTCGCGTTCGTTGCGGTTGCAGAAGCAGCGGCCGCACGAGGTTTTGCCGCAGCAGTCGTTGTACGACACGATGTAATCGGTGCCGTCGTGCGGATTGCGGCAGGTG
>DATAQT010000482.1:0-2140 GCA_036264535.1 Paraburkholderia sp.
TGTGCGCATTGGCGTGCACATCGCCGCGCCGGCGCTTGGCATCCAGCGTGGCGATGACGTCGACGCGATCGCGCGCGCGCGTTTGTCAACGGTGTACATGCCCGGCGACAAGATCACGATGCTGCCCGACAGCGTCGTCGAGACCTTCACGCTGGCAGAGGGCGGGTATCGCCCGGCGCTGTCGCTGTACGTGATCATCAATCGCGAGACGCAGGAGATCGTCACGAGCGAAACGCGCGCCGAGCGCGTGTTCGTGAAGAGCAACCTGCGCCACAACACGCTCGACGAAATCGTCACCGAAGAAGCGCTCGCCGAAGGCACGGGCGAGTATCCGCACAAGGACGATATCGCCGTGCTGTGGCCGTTCGCGCAGGCGCTGTTCGAAAAGCGCCAGACCGCGCGCGCCGGCTACGGCCTGCGCCGCGAAGTGCAGCGCAATACCGACTTCAATTTCTACGTCGAGGGCGAGCACATCACCATCACGCCGCGCCGGCGCGGCTCGCCGCTCGATACGATCGTCGCCGAGCTGGCGATTCTCGCGAACTCGTCGTGGGGCGCGTTCCTGCACGATCATGGTGTGCCGGGCATCTATCGGACCCAGCGCGCGTTCGGCGTGCCGAGCGGCCCGAAGCGCACGCGCATGCAGACCAACGCGGCGCCGCACGAAGGGCTCGGCGTCACGCAGTACGCCTGGAGCACGTCGCCGCTGCGCCGCTACGTCGACCTCGTGAATCAGTGGCAACTGATCGCTTGCGTGCAGCATGGCGTGACCGCGAAGCTCGCCGCGCCGTTCAAGCCGAAGGATGCCGATCTGTTCGCGGTCGTGCAAGGCTTCGACGACACCTACACCGCCTACGCCGACTACCAGCGCCGCATGGAGTACTTCTGGTGTCTGCGCTGGCTGACGCAGGAAAGCCGCAAGCAGGTGGTCGCATCGGTCGTGAAGGGCGATCTCGTGCGTCTGGAAGAGATTCCGCTGCTGCTGCACGTGCCGGGCCTCGGCGTGCATGCGCGCGGCACGCGCTTGCAGCTCGAAGTGATGTCGATCGATGAACTGACGATCGAAGCGTCGGTGCGTCTGCTGCACGTGCTCGACGCGCCGACCGTGACGAGCGGCGCCGAAGCGGAAGAAAGCGAGGACGAGAGCGAAGAAGAACTGCTCGACGCAGCCGATGACAGCGCCGCAAGCGAAGCGGAGGCGGAAGCCGAAACCGATGGCGACGCCCTCAGCGGCGACGAATCCGCGGCAAGCGGTGACGGCAACGACGCCGCGAACCCCGCCAACAGCGACCAACACATCACGGAGCCGGGACGATGAGCGGCAACGAAACGCGCGAGCGCTACGCGGTCATTGGCAACCCGATCGGCCATAGCAAGTCGCCGTTCATCCACGGCCGCTTCGCGGCGCAAACCGGCGAGCCGGTCGACTACGGCCATCTGCTCGCGCCGGTCGACGCGTTCGCACCGCACGTGCGCGCTTTTATCGAAGCGGGCGGGCGCGGCCTGAACGTGACCGTGCCGTTCAAGCTCGAAGCGCATGCGTTCGCCAACACGCTGTCACCGCGCGCGGCGGCCGCCGGCGCAGTGAACACGCTGCGTGTCGACGCCGACGGCATCTACGGCGACAACACGGATGGCTTCGGCCTCGTGCGCGACATCGAGGTGAATCTCGGCGTGTCGCTGAAGGGCGCGCGCATCCTGCTGCTCGGCGCGGGCGGCGCCGCGCGTGGTGTCGTGCTGCCGATGCTCGACCGGGCGCCGCATACGCTGACGATCGTCAATCGCACGGCGCAGAAGGCCGAGGCGCTGGTCGAGCAGTTCGCGCAGGCCGCGCGCGACGCGAACTGCCGCCTCGCCGGCGGCAGCGCCCGTGCGATCGAAGCAGGCCAGTACGACGTGATCGTCAACGCGACCGCGGGCAGCCTCGATGCCTCGTTGCCCGAGTGCGACGACCGGGCGTTCGGCAACGGCACACTCGCTTACGACATGATGTACAGCGCGCACCCGACCGTCTTCATGCAGCACGCGGCGAAGCTTGGCGCGCGCGGTGCCGATGGCCTCGGCATGCTGGTCGAGCAGGCCGCCGAATCGTTCTACGTGTGGCGCGGTGTGCGCCCTGATGGCGCGCCGGTGCTCGCCG